>CACXDE010000329.1 GCA_902766305.1 uncultured Ruminococcus sp.
ACAGGCTTTGACGGTTATCCCAAGATCAGCAGCTATTTCCTCATAGCGTTTTCCGTCAACATAAAGAGACAGCACATTCCGCTCTAATTCCGACAGAAGCTCACGTATAGTACGGAATATCTCTTTTGTTCTTTCAACGCTGTCAACCGCATGCTCAGGTTCAGTATCCGGTGCGGATAAAACATCCACCTGCTCACTAAGCGGCAGCGCCTCATTATTGATCGAATTGAAATTGCTGTTTGCCTTGCGAACGGCAGACACCAGCCTGTTCCTGATACATACAGCAGCGTAGGTACGGAATGAAGCTGTGCCGCTTATATCATAGCCGCTCACTGCGTTGTCAAGACCAATAAGTCCCTCCTGGAGAAGATCATCATATTCGATTGATTTTCCGCAAAATGACGACGCCTGTTTTTTTATCAGAAAGATATACCTCATTGACAGAGCTGTAAAAGCATCCTGAACCCCGTTCTTATATAGTATCACCAATTCATCATCAGAAATAAGCTTATATTTTTCGGGGATCTCAAAGCTAAGCATCAGAACACCTCTTATCAGTCTGTACTTATACATAATACACTTTTTTTAATAAATAGTCAATTGATTTTTTGCAGCATTTTAACATAATACCAAATTTTGGAATAATGCTGTAAAATCTATCTGTTCATTTAGTAACAATCACTATCAGCGGACGGCACTTTTTTCAAAAGAGCTGCAAATGCTCATTACATTCACAGCTCTTTGTAAATCTGAAATGCTGATAAAATCAGTGTTTTTAGTTTGAAGGCAGTACATTAAGGCAGCGGTCGCCGTTTTCAAGGGCAGCGATACCTGTTCTTGCCATTTCCATAATACCGAATGCTCTCAGCTCGCCTACAAGGGTATCTATATCGCCCGGTGAACCGCTGGCACGGAAAGTCATGGAATGCTCCCCTAAATTTACCAGAGAAGCATGATACTTAGAAGTTACAGCTAAAATATCATTGCTGCTTTCGTTGTCCGTATTTACCTTGACAAGTATAAGCTCGCTTGCAACGGAGCTGTCATAGGGCAGAGCTTCAACATTCTTTACATCAACGATTTTCATCATCTGATTTATAAACTGTTCTACCTGATCATCGTCGCCGCTGAGACGTATTGTCATTCTTGAATAGCCTTCAACTGCGGCTGGACTTACGGTAAGGCTGTCTATATTGAAGCCTCTTCTTGATATAAGGCTTGTTACCCTGAGAAGTACACCGGGATGGTTGTGTACAAATAATCCTATTATCTGTTTGTTTTCCACTTCTATCACTCCATTTCCGTAATAAGATCATCCACTGTTTTTCCGGGGGGAATCATCGGAAGGACATTTTCATCCGGAGATATGCGGCAGTCTATAAGCACCGGCTTATTGTCAGAAAAAGCCTGTGCAAGAACGCTTTCTGCGTCATCGTCGTTATGAATCCTCATTCCCTTTACGCCGAAGGCCTCAGCAACCTTAACGAAGTCAGTCTTTCTGTGCGGATCAGTCTGTGAGAATCTTCTGCCGTAAAACAGCTTCTGCCACTGTCTTACCATACCGAGAACAGTATTGTTGAGTACGATTATTTTGACATTAAGACCATACGAACATACTGTAGCAAGCTCGTTAAGGTTCATATGGAAGCTGCCGTCGCCTGTGAAAAGTACAACTCTTCTTTCAGGATGGGCAACAGCAGAACCAATAGCCGCACCCATGCCGTAGCCCATTGTACCAAGTCCGCCGGAGGTACACCATGTTCTCGGCTTTTCAAAGCGGTATTTCTGTGATACCCACATCTGGTGCTGTCCAACGTCTGTTACAATGATATCGCTGTCGTCAGTCAATGCTCTTACGGCTTCGATAATATGATAGGGGTGCGCATACTGATCTGTAACAGGTGTCTCCTTTACCTGACCCTGCTTGCCCCATTCGCTGAGTTCAGATATCCACTGAGGACGTTCTGTTTTTTCAACGGTGTCTGTAAGAACTCTGAGTGTATCCTTGAGATCCCCTAAAAGACAGCAGTCTATCTTTACATTTTTATTTATTTCAGCCTTATCTATATCAAGCTGGATTATACGTGCATCCTTGCCGAATTTTTCTCTGTCGCCGGCAACTCTGTCCGAAAATCTTGCGCCGACAGTAAGTATCAGGTCACAGTTATCAGTAGCCTTTCCTGTTTCATAGCCGCCGTGCATACCTATTGTACCGATGTACAGTCTGTGTGACTGCGGGAAACCGCCAAGACCCATAACTGAGCTTGCAACAGGGCAGTCAAGCTTTTCAGCAAGCTTTATAAGCTCTTCTTCAGCGTCAGCGCTTACAACTCCTCCGCCCATATATATCATAGGACGCTCAGCGGCGCTGATAAGCTCTGAAGCGTAGAGGAAATCATTCTTATGAGAGATAAGCGGATTTTCTGTTTTCTCAGGGACAACAGGCTCATATTCACAAACTGCGCCTGTAACATCCTTTGGAATGTCGATAAGTACAGGACCCTTTCTGCCGCTCATAGCTATCTTGAATGCTTTTCTGATAACATTTGCAAGATCCTTTACATCCTTTACGATAAAGTTATGCTTTGTAACCGGCATCGATATACCGCAAATGTCCACTTCCTGGAAGCTGTCTCTTGCAAGCAGATCATTTGTGACATTGCCTGTTATAGCCACCATTGGTATAGAATCCATATACGCTGTAGCTATTCCCGTAACAAGATTAGTAGCGCCGGGACCTGACGTAGCAATAACAACGCCGCATTTGCCTGTAGTCCTTGCATATCCGTCAGCGGCATGGGCAGCGCCCTGTTCATGTGCAGACAGTATATGTGTTATTTTGTCGCTGTACTTGTAGAGTGCATCGTATATATTAAGAACAGCACCGCCCGGATAACCGAAAACGGTATCCACGCCCTGTTCCAAAAGGCACTCTGCTATGATCTCTGAACCATTGAGTTTCATTTTTTACCCTCCTGTTTTAAAAATGCCGGTACGGCATAATTTATTTATTATTACTTGATCTTTATATATTCTATTACCGGCTGCTTATCTTTTTCTATAGTACCATTGTTGTCAACAGGCTTTGCGTCAGCAGCGATTTTGTCAACAACTTCCATACCGGATGTGACGTGACCAAAAGCAGCATAATTTTCGTCAAGTGAAGCTGTGTGATCGTCCGTTTGTACAATAAAGAACTGGGAGCTTGCGCTGTCCATATCGTAGCTGTTTCTTGCCATGGAGATAACGCCTCTTTTGTGAGAAATAGGATTGGTTACACCGTTTTGTGCAAACTCGCCCTTTATTGTATGTTCAGCGCCGCCTGTACCGTCGCCTTTAGGGTCGCCGCCCTGTATCATGAAGCCTTCCATTATCCTGTGGAACGTCAGACCGTCATAAAAGCCGGACTGTGCCAGGGTTACAAAGTTTTTAACGGTAATAGGCGCATTTTTCTGATCCAGTTCAACGGTGATCTTTCCGTAATCCTTCACGCTGATCTCAGCAGTATACGTCTTGCTTTCATCCAGCTCTACAAAAGATATATCTTCTGTTGATGAGGCGGCAGAGTAATCTGCATTGTCGTGAGAAATTTCTGTAGCCGAACTGATTCCGTTATCACTCTGCTGTGTGCTCTGATCGTTCGGTACGCCGACAACGAATATCAGCACAATCAATGCAACGACAATAGCAACCAGAAGACATATCATTATTATTGACTTGGTGTTTTCCTTTTTCTGCTGTTCAAGTATCTTCTGTGGGTCTTTTTTTACCGGTTTGCTCCCTTTTTTCTTTTTTTGTGCCATTTACTAAACTCCCTTCACCGACCATAAGCACAGTATGATCTTAATTGAAAAACTATTTCGGCATATCAAACATAGATTATATAAAATCGACGTTTTCATAACATTATACTACATTTTTTATAGTTCATCAAGACTATTAGTGTATTCTTCCAAAAAAATTAGTATCTTTTCCATGCAAAAGAACGGTCATCCGGCATTTCCCTGAAATTCCTTATAGTTTCCGAGGAAGGAAAAGTCTACAAGCTCTTCTGACAATGCGCCGATAAGTCTGAGAACATCATCGTCAGCAGTTGTACCCGTGAAATCAAGATAGAAGGTATATTCAAAAGATCTGCTGTATCTGGGACGTGATTCTATTTTAGTCAGGTTAAGACCGTGGGCTGAGAAGCGGCACAGGGTATTGTAAAGCGATCCCGTAACATGAGGGAGAGCGAAGCTGAGACTGATCTTATCAGCACCGGGTTCAATGAATAGCTTTTTAGATATAACGATAAATCTTGTGGTGTTATAAGGATTGTTCTGGAAACCACGTTTGATTATCTCCAGTCCGTACTTTTCCGCTGCCTGCTGAGAGCATATTGCAGCGCTGGTGTGACTGCCGCTTTCGGAAACCAATTTTGCCGCCTGTGCGGTGCTAATAAAGGGTACAGTTTCAACCCGGGAATTTGCACCAAGAAAATCCGAACACTGCATAAGAGCCTGTTCATGGGAATAGATTTTTGTGACATCGTTTAGCTTTGTTCCGGGTACGGCTGCAAGACAGTGGTCTATCTTAATATCCGCTGCCGCTGCAATGTACAGGTTATAACCGAGCATAAGATCATATACTGCGGTAACAGACCCGGCGGAACTGTTTTCTATCGGTATAACTCCGAAATCAACTGAGGAGCTTTTTACTGCCTCAAAAACATCTTTGAAGGGGGAGCAATATTTTGTTTCACAATTCGGGAAAACACTTTTTGCCGCTATGCTTGCGTATGAACCAGGCACGCCGAAGCATGCTATCCTTATCTTATCGCTGTCATAGGGGACAGACTTTTCGGCAGATCTTATTATGTTTTTGATATTGCTTCCGCTGCCGAGCATATCATGCTGCAATGCGCGGCTAAGCTCCATTATTGATGAATACAAAAGCCTTGCGCTTTTACCGTATTCTCCGGCTTTGCCTTCCACGCTTTCGAGTACCTTCTCTTCACGTGCAGCGTTGAAAACATCCATTCCATTTTCTATTTTATATTCTGCTACTTTTTTTGAACAGTCCATTCTTCTTGCAAAAAGCTCCACAAGCTCATTATCTATACTGTCAATCTCTTTCCTTATCTCACTGATATCCATTTTATCATCCTCCTGATATTAAACAGTCCTTACCTACATATTATATACTTACAAATTCCTGACAAAGAAGATTATATCACAAATCATGCGCTATTTCAATGTTTAGAATTGTAAAGTCGTAAGTTGTAAGTTGTAAGTCGTAAGTTGTAAGTCGTAAGTTGTAAGTTGTAAGTCGTAAGTTGTAAGTCGTAAGTTGTAAGTTGTAAGTCGTAAGTTGTAAGTTGTAAGT
>CACXDE010000330.1 GCA_902766305.1 uncultured Ruminococcus sp.
CTGACTCACTGCCGTAAGGCAGTGAATTTTATAATTTGCAAATTATAAAATAATAGCTTTTACATCGTATATACATAGGAATAATGCGCTTTATTAGTGCAACAGCCCCTTTTTACTGTGCAAAAATCCTGTACATGACGGTCAGCCGCCGTCTTCGTCCTCATCGCTTTCCCAGTCTCCTATATCCTCCGCCGGGATAAGCTCGCCTGTAAGAAATTCTATAGAGCGTTCGATGCTGTCCTTTGTTCCTGCCCAGTTGCTGCTGCCGATACTTCTGTAATCTGTCATGGATGCAAAATGATGCACGTCCTTGACAAGACGTTCAAGATAGCTTCCGGTCAGCAAAGATGTAACCTCATAAAAAGCCTGATAGTGTTTGCCAAGCCCCTTCTGATCTATATTCATCAGCAGGTAAAAATGCTCCAGACAGATAAACTGCTGCTGTGCGTAAAGCTCACGGAACTCAGGCTCTGATATCCACATTGCATGTACTATGCGAACCATGTTCTCCATATTCTGCTTTAGATCACGGCAGATAAAACAGTCCGTAAGCATTGTCCCCAGTGCTGCCATCTTCTTTTTATCCGGCTTCTTCGGTGCAATAGTCGGCACAAAATCCTCTGAAATCTGCTGCAAATGACTTTCAAGAATAAGAGCATTTGAAAGTCTTTTCCCAAGCCTTACCATATGTTCAAAATGACGAAAACAAAAGCCCTGACGGTTTGTCTGTACCCTGACGCTCGGCTCCATCATCGCAGAGCCTGTTATGTATTCTGCTTTCCTGACTTCAAGCATATCCCTCATCCTGCACATGGGACATCTGTCCTTAGGTAAAAAGACATCGTTTATCGGTATGCTGCAAATGTTCTCCTGCATGGCGTATCCTCCCTTATGATAAAGAAACTGCCGGACGCTGTTTCGATATTGTTCTTTATGTAAGATTATACTATATTATTATTTTCAAGTCAATAATTTTTATTACTATTGCAAAGGTCATTTTATTGTTAATAAAACTGTAGAACAGCTTCATTAATTGAAATCATTTTTAAAATTTTAACAAATCTGATAATTATTACAACAATTGGGAAAAGTTACTAATAATCATTTACAAATTTCTCTGTTTTTACTTGCAATTTATACAAAAATCAGGCATGATATACTTGACAATTTGGAAAAAAAGTAGTTTAATGGTAATAAGAGGTATTGTATTTATAATTTAGGATAATATGACGATGCAGCAGAGGAAAGGTTGTGAGTTAATACAGATGTAACTATTTCGCCTGCTGTATTTTTTTGCGAAATGAGGTGAGGATGTATGAAGGAACTTATCGGAAAGGGTGTTTCTGACGGTATCGCTATAGGGAAACTATACTTTTTCAAGAAGTCTGTGCTTGATATTCCGGATTATGAGGTCGATGATGTAGATCTTGAAATGGCAAGATATCATTCCGGAATGGAGCTTGCAAAGGAACAGCTAAGAGCATTGTATGACGACGCCTGCGAAAAGGTAACAAAAAAAGAATCTGTGATATTTCAGACGCATATACTGATACTTGAGGATTCTAAATTCAAGGAATCTGTTGAAGCAGCGATCAGAAAGCGGAAAAATGCAGAGCTTGCAGTGTATGAGGCTTCTAAAAAGCTGGTAGCTATCTTTAATGAAATAGATGATGACTACTTCAAGGCAAGATGCAATGACATAGTGGACGCTGCCCACATACTGCTCCAGATACTTCAGAACAAAACAACTAAAACGGCTTCAATAAGCGGAAATGCTCCTGTTATTGTAGCAGCGTCTGATCTTTTGCCAAGTGATACTATTTCATTTGATGAGGAAAGCCTTCTGGGATTTGCAACAAACGGAGGATCTCAGAATTCACATACATCTATCCTCGCAAGGACAATGGGACTTCCGTCTGTTATACAGATACACGAGCCTCTCGGTTCTTTTTCCGGACAGACAGCTATAATAGACGGCAGACTGGGGAAGGTTATTGTTGATCCGGATATCAATACTATGGCGCTTTACAATGCAAAGCGTGACAGATACATAAAACAGCAGCAGCGCCTGAAAAAGCAGATCGGTCTTCCCTCGGAAACAAAAAACAGGCAGTATATCAGGCTGTCCGCTGAGATTGGACGTATAGACGACCTGGAAAAGGCAAGGGCAAATGATGCTGAGGGTATCGGTCATTTTAAAAGCGAGCTGCTTTTTATGAACAGAAAAAAAGCACCTGATGAAAATGAACAGTTTGAAACATATAAAGCTATGCTTCGCGCTTTCCCTGATAAGAATGTTAATATCTGTGCGGCGGACTGCGGAACTGGAAAAGGAATAGAGTACCTTGACATTCCGAATGAAAAAAATCCTGCACTTGGATTCAATGGGATAAGAATACTGCTTGAAAATCCCGAATTTTTCCGTGTTCAGCTGAGAGCCTTGTACAGGGCTTCCGCCTTCGGAAAGCTGTCGATACAGCTGCCGATGATAAGCAGTACAGAAGAAATAAATTACGTGAAAAGAGAAATAGAAAAGATAAAGAATGAACTCAGGCTCAGAGGCGATGATTTCGACCCTGATGTACGTATAGGCGCGGTAATAGAAACTCCTGCCTCCGCTGTAATATCGGATGAGATCAGCCGGGAAGTTGATTTTCTCACGATCAATACAAATAATCTGGTACAATACACTCTTGCAATGGACAGAGAAAATCAGAAGCTTGCGGATTTTTACCGCCCCTATCATCCGGCTGTACGGCGTCTTATAAAAATAGTCATAGATAATGCGCATAAGAACAATATTAAGGTTCTGGTACGCGGCGAGGTCGTGGAGGACAGCGCAATGACAAAATATCTGCTTGCGCTCAGAGCAGATGAGCTTGTTATCCGCCCCGACAGCATTCTCAAAATCAAGGCGGCAGTCAGAGAGACGGATGAGGATGAGATTAAAGAGGCATTTGAAAAAATGTTCTGATAATGCTTTTATTCCGCCAAAAAAAATGATAAAAAGGCTTGACACAGCCCCCTCCTTTGTGGTATATTGATATTACCTCAGAGGGGGCTTATTTTTTTGTGCCTGTATTTGAGGGAGGCTAAATTATTCCGAAATACCGGGAGGTGCCGACATGAGAGTAAAAATAACACTAGCCTGCACTGAGTGCAAACAG
>CACXDE010000331.1 GCA_902766305.1 uncultured Ruminococcus sp.
ACGCTACATAGTAGGAAAAAAGCTGTAACGGAATAACTGCCAGCGACGGCAAAAGCATATCGCATACCTTGGGTATGAATATGGTCTCACCTACTGCTTCAAGCTCCTTGTGGTCGTCACAGGCTATACATATTACCTGCGCTCCCCTTGTTTTTACTTCCTCTATATTGCTTACCATCTTAGCGATAAGCGCTTCATGAGTTGCAAGAGCAATTACGGGAGTCCCTTCCTCTATCAATGATATAGTACCATGCTTCAGCTCTCCTGCCGCATATGCCTCACTGTGTATATAGGATATCTCCTTAAGCTTCAGTGATCCTTCAAGCGACAGGGCATAGTCTATATTTCTTCCTATAAAAAATACATCCCTGCTGTTGAAGAACTTTGAAGCAAGGTACTGTATACGTTCCTTGTTTTCAAGCACTTCATCTATCTTGTCCGGCAATGCTTCAAGCTCCTGTACAAGAGACTTGTATTCCTCAGCAGAAATTGTACCGAGCATTTCGCCGAAATAAAGAGCAAGAAGATAAATTACTGAAAGCTGTGTGCTGTATGCCTTCGTTGTAGCAACAGCTATTTCAGGTCCTGCCCATGTGTAGATAACATCGTCCGACTCAACAGCTATGGCACTGCCTACCACATTTACAATAGATATAACATGAGAGCCTCGCCTCTGAGCCTCTTTCATAGCTTCCTTTGTATCAGCCGTTTCACCTGACTGGCTGATAACTATGGTCAGCGTTTTTTCATTTACTATAGGGTCACGGTAACGGAACTCTGACGCAAGGTCTGCTTCAACAGGTATACGGAGCATTTTCTCAAATATATATTTTGCAACTACACCTACATGGTATGCGCTTCCGCAGGCAAGTATATTTATTTTGTTGAAGTTTCTGAGTTCCTCTTCCGTAAGATTTATCTCGTCAAGAACGACCTTACCATTCTTTATACGGGGTGCTATTGTTTCGCTTATCGCCTTGGGCTGTTCCATGATTTCCTTGAACATAAAATGCTCATAGCCGCCCTTCTGCGCCGCATTGATATCCCAGTCTATAGTTTCTTCCTTTTTTGTTACCTCGTCCCTGTCGGTATTGATTATCTTAACGCCGTCTCTGCTGAGGATCGCTATCTCGTCATTTTCAAGACGGTAAATCGTCCTTGTCTTTGAAAGTATCGCCGTAACATCGGATGCAAGATAATTTTCATTTTCTCCAAGTCCTATGATAAGCGGACTTTCTTTTCTTACTGCGATTATTTCGTCCGGGTTCTCCTGACTGATAACGCCGAGCGCATACGAACCGTCAAGCTTTTCGAGAACACGTATTATTGTTTCGATAAGGTCGCCCTTATAATAGTACTCTAATAGCTGGGCTATAACCTCTGTATCTGTCATTGAACGGAACACAATACCCTTTGAGGTAAGGTATTCTTTAAGCTGTTTGTAGTTTTCTATAATACCGTTATGGACAACTGCAAAACGTCCGGATTCACTCAGGTGAGGGTGTGCATTTACATCTGAGGGTTCGCCGTGGGTAGCCCATCTTGTATGACCGATTCCGACTGTTCCCTTTGTATCCTTACCGTCATGAGTAAGCTCTCTCAGGTCGTTTACCTTGCCCTTTGCTTTTTTTACTATCAAATTACTGCCGTCATTGAGACAGATACCAGCACTGTCATATCCTCTGTATTCAAGGGTCTGCAAACCGTCAAGCAGAAACGGTCCTGCCTGTTCGTAACCGATATATCCTACAATACCACACATATCGTCATACCTCCGGCTTATCTGTAAATAATGTCTTCACGCTTCGGACCGTTGGAAACCATTGTAAAGGGAACGCCTACTGCCTTTTCAGCAAATTCAATGTATCTGCGGCAATTTTCGGGAAGCTCCTCATATTTTCTGATACCTCTGATATCGCACTTCCATCCGGGAAGAACCTCAAGTACAGGCTTGCATCTCTTAAGCTTTGTAGTAGACGGGAAGTAGTCTATTCTTTCTCCGTCAAGCTCATAGGCAACACATACCGGTATCTCGTCAAGATATCCGAGCGCATCAAGTACAGTAAATGCTACCTGTGTAGCGCCCTGAACCTTACAGCCGTAACGTGTAGCCACAAGGTCAAGCCAGCCCATTCTTCTTGGTCTGCCCGTTGTTGCACCGTACTCGCCGCCGTCGCCGCCTCTTTTTCTCAGTTCCTCAGCTTCATCTCCGAAAATCTCGCTGACAAATTCACCCGCGCCGACTGCGCTTGAATATGCCTTGACTACAGTGATGATATCACTTATAGCATACGGCGGTATTCCGCCTGCGCCTACTGCACCGTAGCCTGCAATTGTATTTGAAGATGTTACCATCGGGTAGATACCAAAGTCTGTATCCTTAAGCGAACCAAGCTGACCTTCAAGCAGAATATCCTTTCCTGCCTTTACAGCGTCATGAACGATATCAAAGGTATTAGCCGCATACGGTTCAAGTGCCTTTTTATATTCCATCAGCTTTGCAAACATTTCGTCTGCATTTATAGGTTCCTTCTTGTATACGTTTCTTACAATTGCATTCTTTACTTCAAGTATACGTACAAGCTTTTCTTTCAGACCGTCTTCATCGTCAAAAAGCTCGTTTACCTGAAATCCTATCTTTGAGAACTTATCAGAATAAAACGGCGCTATACCTGATTTTGTCGAACCAAAGCTTTTTCCGCCCAGTCTTTCCTCTTCATAGCAGTCGAAAAGGACATGATAGGGCATAACTATCTGCGCTCTGTCGGACACAAGGATATTCGGCTTCGGAACACCGCCGTCAATGAGGTGCTGTATCTCCTTGACAAGGTTTTCCACGCTGAGTGCCACGCCGTTACCTATTATATTCGTTATGCTTGTATTAAAGACGCCTGAAGGGAGCTGATGAAGCGCAAATTTACCATAATTATTGATAATGGTATGACCGGCATTGCTTCCGCCCTGAAAACGGATGACCATATCCGATTTCTGGGCAAGCATATCCGTTATCTTGCCTTTGCCTTCGTCGCCCCAGTTGGCGCCGACTATTGCTCTTACCATTTATTTCTTACCTGCCTTTCTTTGCTCGCTTCGCTCGCAGCTTTAAGCTCTAAGCACGATTATCCTGAATTTCTTCTTCTTTCAATCAGCTCTGATACACTCACTGTCACCCTTAGCATTCTACAAAATCAGCGTAATCAGAAAGATTCTTCGTCGCTTTGTTTCTGAAAAAATCAGAGTACATCATTTCTGGCAAATCAAAAAGCATCCCTGCTTTTAATATCAACTCCGCTCCTCAGAATGACAATTTGGGAAGCATTCAGAACAACAAAAGAAGAAGAAAACCTTGTATGCCATGCTCTGGACTCTTAGCTCTTAGCTCTGAGCCAATAACTCATCCTATCGGAGCTACGAGGACACGACCCGTACCTCTGTAAACATTAACAAGACCCTCGCCGGATGCTGCCGAGCCGACAAGCGATCTTGAAGATCTTTCAACCGT
>CACXDE010000332.1 GCA_902766305.1 uncultured Ruminococcus sp.
ATGCCGTGTTCCCCTGGAAGAAAGAATACCGGCAACGGAAGAGCTGATACGTGCTATACTTGAAGGTGACGGAGATCCGGAGCTTGATTACATTGTAAAGAATTGCTTCTGAATTATATTTTTCCGCAGAAATCTATTATTTCGGCAGTTCTTGGTCTGACATCGTTTTTGTTTTCAACGGAGAAAAGACCAAGGCTGCCGCAGCATTCTATTTCCATATGACCATAAAAATGCTCGATGCTTCTGATTATTTTTTCACATTCATACATTCCCGAACCTGTTCTGAGGGCAACAGCATAGCCCTTCTTACCGCTGCTGAGTGCTGCGTGGGGTCTGTGAGTATTGCACCAGGGTGTACATCTGTCGATAAATGCTTTGAACTGTCCGGGGATATCCGCCCAGTAGGAAGGGGAAACGCAGATTATTATATCTGCCTGTTCAAATTCATTAATGATTGTATTTATATCATCGTTCATAACGCATTTTGCCGTATTATGACAGCTGCGGCAGCCCCTGCAAAAGCTGAATTTATAATCATCAATGCAGATGCTTTTTATTGTATATTTATCTGAGAGTTCATCGGATATGATATTTACGATTTCGGCGGTTGCGCCTGTTTTTACGGGAGAGCAGTTTATTATTAATGCTTTCATTTTTTTCAATTCCTTAATACAGCAAAAAGGTTGGCATCAAAACCAACCTTTTCTTATCTTACTTTATACCTGATCCGTAATCAGCTCTGCAATCAACGATATAATCGACATAAACATTGTTATCTTTGAATTGATAGATGACCAGATATCGTTTTTCAACGAGCATTTTGCGGTATTTACCAAACTTAATATATTCACTCTCTAAAAAAGGGTATCTTTGCGGCATGGTTTCAAGTGATCTGAGTGCTTTCATAAAGTTATCTTTCAGTTTAACAGCAGCATCAGAATTTAACTGAGCAAAAAAATCAATTTGGTCTTCAAGCATCGTTTTTGCCTCAGGGGAAAGAAAAACCTGATATCTATTCATGTTTTTTTCCTCTGGCCTCAATAATTTTGTTTAATGATGATTCAACTTCATCCAAGGCGTAATCTTCGACACCGGATTTTCTGTTCTGCTCAACTGACAACAGTTCACCGATCAGCTTTAATTCAGCGTGAAGATTTTCATATTCTTTCATGTCAAGGATTGCATATCTTCCTCTGCCGTCTTTTGTAAGAAAAACAGGCTCACCGACTGAGATATCTTTCAGTACTTCATCATAATTTCGTAAATCTGAAACAGGTTTAATATTTGGCATAATACACACTCCTTCAAAGACATTATTTTTTGCGCCTTTTGGGTTCGGGCAGCTCGTCATACATTGCATTTACCAGTTTGCAAAGAAATTCTTTGTTGTCGATATCCTCAACAAGAAGCATAGACTTTGCACCCTCATAAGGTATTTCCTCAGGCGCAGAGGGCATAAGGGCTTTGGCGGAGGGAACAGGCTTGACTAAAAACCTGTCGTCATAGATACCGCCGATTATTCTTCCTTTGTAGTAGATGATGTACTCTCCCATCATAGCTCTGTAGGAAATGTCATCCAGACCAGAAAGCTGTTCAATTACATAATTAAGATAATCTTTGTTTGAAGACATAACAATTCACCGCTTGATGATACTGAATATTAAAAATTCGTTTTTTTAGGAAAGGGGTCCGGGGGATAACCCTTTGTTTTCAAACAAAGGGTTTCCCCTGGGGAAATTGCTGTTGAAATGATCAGAATACCATTTTGCTGTTGATATAGTCTGTGAGCTTGTCGATGGAAATTCTCTCCTGAGCCATGGTATCTCTGTCACGTACAGTTACACAGCCGTCCTCAACGCTGTCAAAGTCGTATGTGATACAGAAGGGAGTACCGATCTCATCCTGACGGCGGTAGCGCTTGCCGATAGAGCCGGTATCGTCATACTCAACCATAAAGTCCTTGCTGAGCATTTCAAATACCTTTTCAGCCTGTTCATTAAGCTTCTTTGAAAGAGGGAGAACTGCTGCCTTTACGGGCGCAAGAACAGGGTGGAAACGCAGGACGGTTCTTGTATCCTTTTCGTCTATCTTTTCTTCATCATATGCTTCTGTCATAACAGCAAGGAACAGTCTCTCTACACCCAGTGACGGTTCGATAACATAAGGAATGTACTTCTTGTTTGTTGTAGGATCAAAGTATTCAAGACTCTTTCCGCTCGTATTGATATGCTGAGTAAGGTCGTAGTCCGTTCTGTCAGCGATACCCCAAAGCTCGCCCCAGCCGAAGGGGAACATATATTCAAAGTCAGTAGTAGCCTTTGAATAGAATGAAAGCTCTTCCGGATCATGGTCACGGAGTCTGAGATTTTCTTCCTTAAGACCGATAGAATAGAGCCAGTCACGGCAGAAGCTTCTCCAGTAGTCGAACCATTCAAGATCAGTATCAGGCTCGCAGAAAAATTCAAGCTCCATCTGTTCAAATTCACGGACACGGAAGATAAACTTGCCGGGAGTGATCTCGTTTCTGAAAGACTTGCCGATCTGAGCAACGCCGAAGGGAACTTTTTTTCTTGTAGTTCTCTGGATATTTGCAAAGTTTACAAAGATACCCTGAGCTGTTTCAGGACGGAGATAGAGTGTATCCTTGCTGTCCTCTGTGATTCCCTGGAAGGTCTTGAACATCAGGTTGAACTGACGGATATCGGTAAAATTATGCTTTCCGCATTTGGGGCATGGAATGTTCTTTTCATTAATATAATCTGTCAGCTGTTCATTAGTCCAGCCGGCAACATTTGTACCGTCAAATTCCTCGATGAGGTTATCTGCTCTGTGACGTGATTTGCATTCCTTACAGTCCATAAGAGGGTCGGAGAAGCTTCCAAGGTGTCCGGAAGCTATCCATGTCTGGGGATTCATAAGGATAGCGGAGTCAAGACCTACATTGTACTTGTTTTCCTGTACAAATTTTTTGAGCCATGCGTTTTTTATGTTGTTTTTCAGAGCAGCTCCCAAAGGACCGTAATCCCATGTATTTGCAAGACCTCCGTATATATCAGAGCCGGGATATACAAATCCCCTGTTCATACAAAGAGCTTTTATCGTGTCAAGATTCTTTTCCGTATTTTTCATTTTTTTCCTCCGGATATTTAGTTGATAGTTGTCAGTCATTTGCCGTGTCAGATTCATTTTTTCAAAGACGTAAAACACTGACTGCTGACTATTAACTAATTCTACCACTTTTAGAACGATACTGCAAGACTGCACGAATAATTTTTTTGATATTTACATAAAAGGGTGCATTTTATTTTGTAAATGTTAATTACATAACTATTGTATTCATGTGATTTATATGGTACAATTGAAACAGTATATACACCGCTCCGTGATTTTTGTTTGATAGCTGTCACGGTTTTGGGAATCTGAAAAAGGAACGATGATAAATGGATAAAATACAATTTTCCGCTCCCTGTCTTTTCGGCATAGAAGGTATTTGTGCGGATGAATTAAAAAGAATGGATATAGAAAACGTAAGGGCAGAAAACGGCAGGGTGCTTTTTGAAGGCGGCTTTGAAACTCTTGCAAGAGTAAATCTCTGTTCAAGATATGCAGAGAGGGTGCATATTCTTCTCGGCAGATTCAAGGCATACAGCTTTGAAGACCTTTTTCAGGGAGTCAAGGCTATAAACTGGGAAGACTGGATAGATAAAGACGAAAGCTTTCCTGTCAAAGGTCATAGCGTAAATTCAAAGCTTGCGAGCATACCCGACTGTCAGAAGATAATTAAAAAAGCAGTCGTCAGCAGATTGTCTTCAAAATACGGCAAAAGCTGGTTTGACGAGACCGGCAGCCGTCATCAGATACAGTTCCTTATCATGAAGGATGAAGTCAGCATTATGCTGGATACTTCCGGAGAGGGGCTTCACAAAAGAGGATACCGCCGGGATTCAACGGCAGCACCGATAAAGGAAACTCTTGCAGCTGCAATGGCTGATCTTTCTCATGTCCGTCCGTTCAGTACTGTAATTGACCCGTTCTGCGGTTCTGGAACGATACTTATAGAATCAGCCCTAAAGGCTCTCAATATTGCCCCTGGCATACAAAGGAGCTTTGAAGCGGAAAAGTGGAATTGCATACCTGAAAATGTCTGGCAGCAGGAGAGGGCAAGGTGTCTCGACCTTATCGACCGCAGCGCAGAGTTCAGAGCCTTCGGATACGATATAGACAGCGGCGC
>CACXDE010000333.1 GCA_902766305.1 uncultured Ruminococcus sp.
AGACGAGATACTTACAAAAGAAGAGCTTCCGAGAAAATATATCGCATATACACCTTGCTACCGCCGTGAAGCCGGAAGCTACAGAAGCGAAGAAAGAGGAATGATCAGAGGACATCAGTTCAACAAGGTTGAAATGGTTCAGTATACTGAGGACGATAAATCTGATATCGCATTCAAGGAGCTTGTTGAAAAGGCAGAAAGACTTGTGCAGGAGCTTGGACTTCACTACAGACTCAGCAAGCTCGCAGCAGGAGACTGTTCCTTCTCAATGGCAAGAACATATGATATAGAGGTATGGATACCGTCAATGGAGATATATAAAGAAGTAAGCTCTGCTTCAAATGCAAGAGACTATCAGGCAAGAAGAGGCAACATCCGTTACAGAGGCGAAGACAAGAAGATGCACTTTGCGCATACTCTCAATGCTTCCGGTCTTGCTACAAGCCGCGTAATTCCGGCAATTGTCGAGCAGTATCAGAATGCTGACGGCAGTGTTACAGTACCTGCGGTTCTCCGTCCGTACATGGGAATTGATGTAATAAAATAATAATATTCAATATTGATACAAAGCGTATTCTATCATGTTATTTGGGTAGGATACGCTTTGTTTTGGTAATAGCCGGCATCGTTAAATTGACAGCAGTGGTATGACAAGAAGTATAGATGTGTTAATTTAACTCAAAATTAAAATGAATCAGGATGTTTTTGGTGCATTATAAATATTGCGAAAAAAATAATGTTATGATATTATTAATACGAAATGAATCAATTTCAAAGTTCTTAATGTTTATTTGAAAAATGCTGATTCGTCAGCGGAAGGTGGAATTAATAGTATATGAAAAAGACGTTAGTATGTATTCTTGCCGCTGCTCTTGCAGTGAGTTTTGCAGGATGTAAAATTGAGGTAAAGCCGCTGGAGCTGGGAAATGAAGAATCCTCCGAAGTTTCTGTTGAGGAATCTTTAGAAGAGGAAGTTTCTGATGAATCCGAACAGTCTGTTGAAGAGTCATCTCAGGATGAATCATCTGTAGAGTCTGTTGAGGAGTCTGCTGAAGAGTCTGCCGAGGAACAGTCAACTGAGGAAGAACCCGTAAATGTACAGGCAGGTGCAGCAACAGCATATAAATTGACTGCTGAAAAAGTTTTATCACTTACGGCAGATCAGGCAAAAAAGATAAGTGCATTAGAGGCGAAGGAATACTCCATTCTTTTTAAGGGAGAATCTGACAAATTCGGTATCATAACTGCTGACAGCAGCGCAGCTGTAGAGGCTAAATATACAAACATACATGAGGAAAGTCCTGACGGAAAGGAACAGAAAAATGTTTACTTTACAGAAATGACTGTACCTGTTGAATCAGCAGATAAATCAAAGCCGGAAAGCTATAACTGTGTTGGTCTTATAAATGAAAAGGGCGAACAGGTTATTCCAGAAAAGTATGCAAGCATTGATGTACTCAGCGACAGATATGCTGAGGTAATAACTGTATCCGGTGTTACAACAAGCAAAGAGGATGCACTTGTATATGCGACTGACAGAGCATTCTCTTTTTCGGCAAGTGACGGAGATACATTGCTGAAAGGTACATGGGAAATATTTGATATGACAACAGGCAATGTTGTAAGCGGTGTAAAAGGAAATAAAAATACCGTTGTAAATGCAAAGGGCAAATTCATTTATGCCGACAGTAAATATTATGACGACCAGGGCAAGGAACAGTCAAAGGATGTGCAGATACTTGATTACGGATATTATACTGCACATTCAGGAGATAAAACTGTAGTGTACAATAATGAAGGGAAAAAGCTGTTTGAATATGAATCAAGTACACAGGCTATAACAAAGGCTTTTGAGAATGACTATTTTGTTGCGCTTGATTCAAAGGATTACAAGAACTATATAACAGACAGCAGCGGCAAAAGACTTTCCGGAGCTGTAGATGGAAATATCTCTGACGTTTACGGAAACTTCTTTATAATATTTAAGGATTCTAAGTATACCGTTTGTGATAAGACTGGAAAGAATCTGCTCGGCAAAGAGTTCAAGTATGTAATTTATGATGATACCGCTGATGTGTTCATCTGTGAATCTGATAAGGAGTGCGAATACTATGATGCTGAGCTTGGATTTATCGGAAGCATGAAGACAGACGACAGCAGCGTTACATCTATGAAATATAAAGGCGTTTCGTACAGCGGAAGTTCAGGCAAATATACTGTAAATCTGCTCAACGGTGAAACTAAGGAGTCAGACAAAAGCGTTATCTCCGAAAGTATGTTTATCTATTACAATACCAAAGCAAATGTTTATAATTCTATAAATGGTGAAGTATTGGTGAATAATGAAGACGGCGCGAGAATTGAGATATGCAGTAAGGACTATAAGATGATCAAGCTCAATTCAGATGGAACAGCTGATGTGTATAAGTTCTCATTCAGTAAATAAAACAAATAATAATCAAAACCACTCCCTTAAACAATATCGTTTTCGGGAGTGGTTAAATTTTTGAAAGCCTGTAGTGTTGATTTATTAAAAAGCGAAAGAGAATGATAGTCCTGTTGAAATCAGTGAAGATGATCCAGGCAGTCAGATTCGTCTCAGCAATAAATGAATAATAAAAAGGGGGCTGCCTAATTTAATGATGAGGCAACCCCTTAATAAATATTATATTGTAAAATATATTGCTCTTAAAGTTATAATATTAACCGTTATATGAGTAGTTCGGAGCTTCTTTTGTGATCTGGATATCATGAGGATGACTTTCCTTAAGACCGGCGCCTGTAATGCGTACAAATCTTGCCTTGTCATGGAGCTCCTGAATATTTGCACAGCCTGTATAACCCATACCGGCGCGAAGTCCGCCCATAAGCTGATAAATAGTATCAGAAAGGGGTCCCTTGTACGGTACACGTCCTTCAACACCTTCCGGAACAAGCTTCTTGTTGCCTGACTGGAAGTAACGGTCTGCGCTGCCTCTGCCCATAGCACCGAGACTGCCCATGCCTCTGTATACCTTGAACTGTCTGCCCTGATAAATCTCTTTGTCTCCGGGAGATTCCTCACATCCGGCAACAAGCGAACCGATCATTACAACACTGCCGCCTGCTGCAAGCGCCTTTACGATATCGCCGGAATATTTAACACCGCCGTCTGCGATAACAGGTATATCATGCTTTGAAGCTTCATACGCAGCGTCATAAATAGCTGTGATCTGGGGAACACCGATACCGGCAACTATTCTTGTTGTACAGATAGATCCTGGTCCGATACCGACCTTGACACAGTCTGCGCCTGCATCAATAAGAGCCTTTGCAGCTTCTGCTGTAGCAATATTTCCGGCAACAAGCTGTACATCCGGGAATGCCTTCTTTACCTTTGCAACAGAATTGATTATATTATTGTTATGTCCGTGAGCAGAATCAAGTACAAGCACATCTACCTGAGCCTTTACAAGCTCCTCTACTCTGTCAAGGACATCAGCAGTACCGCCGATAGCAGCACCGCAGAGAAGTCTTCCGTTTGTATCCCTTGCACTGTTCGGATACTGGACAGACTTTTCAATATCTTTTATAGTGATAAGACCTTTAAGTACACCGCTGTCATCAACTAAGGGGAGCTTTTCGATCTTGTGCTTTTTCAGAATTGCCTGAGCCTGATCGAGAGTTGTTCCCACTCCGGCAGTAACAAGATTTTCCCTTGTCATGACATCTGCAATGCGAAGACTGTAATCGCTTTCATCCATAAAGCGGAGATCACGGTTGGTAATAATTCCAACAAGCTTTCCGTCCTCACAGATAGGTACACCGGAAATCTTATACTTAGCCATAAGCTTATTTGCATCATTAACATAATGAGCTGGAGTCAGGAAGAAAGGATTGACTATAACACCGTTTTCCGATCTCTTAACTCTGTCTACAGCGTCCGCCTGCTGTTCTATAGACATATTCTTATGGATAATGCCTATGCCTCCTTCACGGGCAATCGCAATAGCCATTCTGGTTTCTGTGACGGTATCCATTGCTGCCGTCATAAGCGGAGTATTGAGCTTGATTTTTTTTGTAAGATGAGTACTTATGTCAACCTCTTTCGGCTGAACATTGGATTCACCGGGAATCAGAAGAACATCATCAAAAGTCAAGCCTTCTTTACCGAATTTCTGATCAAAGTCTACACTCAACATTCGTAAATTCCTCCTCATTTTCTTTTTTCTGAAAAACTTTTTTCCGTTAAACAACAGCTGTAAGCCATTATCAACATCAAAAAGCTTTCCCATTCCTATATAATTCTCTATTATACAATACAATTTATTGCTTATTATTCTAAAACAGAATAATAAAATGTGAAATTTCTGATGTGTCGTATACAGAAAAAAGCTCAAAGAAGTTGGCAGTCGTCAGTTATAAGTTATAAGTTGTGACACACCAGGCTTTTTAAAATTTGGGGAATGTCAAGACGTGTTAGACTTTTTTCTTATTTTGTTGTTTTGAAAGCCTGCTACGCTGTTAATTATCAACT
>CACXDE010000334.1 GCA_902766305.1 uncultured Ruminococcus sp.
ACACCACTCCCTGGGCGAAACCCTTTGTTTAAAAACAAAGGGTTTCGCCCAACCCCCCTTCCTAAAAAAAACTATAATTCTTTTAAAAAGAGAGCTGTAGTATTTTTGCCGTGCCAAATAAAATTTACACTTAGGCGCAGAGCCTGTGCCCCCAACTCCATGCTGCGAACTTCTGCTTTATACTCCGAGTATACACCGCTTCTATTTTACCACAAAAACAACTGTTTGTCTATAAATAATTGGTAAAAAATCATTGTAAAAAATCATTGTAAATGACATATTTTTATTTATGTCAACAATAAAAGGCAAAAAACGATTGAATTTCCGAAAAAAAGGTGTATAATTAGTATGTGTTTTTATATCATCTTATGTTTTTATGTTGAAATATTGTTTTATGGAAGGGCTGCGGAAAATGGATAATAATAAAGCTTATAAGATAGGCATTGATGTAGGTTCTACCACTGTCAAGCTTGTTCTGACTGACGGTGACAAAATTCTGTTTCACAAATATATCAGACATTTTGCCAAACAAAGAGAAAGCATACTCTCTCTTCTTAAAGAGATTATACCTCTCATAAACGAAAATAAATTCAAAGTCTGTATGACAGGTTCGGGCGCAAGAATAATTGCCGACAAAATCGGCGTTCCTTTTACACAGGAGGTTGTCGCAAATTCTCTCGCCCTTAAAAAGCGTTATGACAAAATAGGTACAGCAATTGAGCTCGGCGGTCAGGACGCTAAAATAATCTTCTTCCGTGACGATGACAACGGCGAACCCGCTGTCTATGATATGAGAATGAACGGTTCATGTGCCGGAGGTACAGGCGCGTTCATTGACGAAGTAGCAGCTGTATTAGGCGTCGAAGACTGCAAAATGAACGAGCTTGCCTCACAGGGTACAAGTGTTTATGATATTTCGGGCAGGTGCGGAGTTTTTGCAAAAACAGATATTCAGGCGCTTCTTAATCAGGGAGTAAAGAAATCAGACATTGCACTTTCGAGCTATCACGCTATTGCAAAACAGACTATAGGCGGTCTTTCTCAGGGTCTTGACATAAAAGCGCCTGTTGCATTTGAGGGCGGTCCGCTTACTTTCCATCCTCGTCTCGGAAAGGTTTTTGCTGAAAGACTGGAGCTAAAAAAAGAAGATATTCTCGTTCCGGAAAATCCTGAAATAATGGTCGCTTACGGAGCTGCACTTAGCATTGATGAGCTGCACTCTGATTCTGATGACTACGCTCTCGATGACCTTATTAAAAGCATGGAAGAGGCTGCCAAAGAAAAGAATCTTCCTGATGAAAGCGGAAAGCTTTACTTTGAAAGCGATAAAGAGTATCAGGAATTTATTGAAAAGCACCCGCATAAAGAAGCACCTGACTATATGCCCAAAGCCGGTGAAACAGTAAACGCTTATCTGGGAATAGACGCCGGAAGTACGACAACAAAGCTTGTACTTATGAATGAAAATGAAGAAATAATAGATTCATTCTATTCATCAAATGAGGGCAATCCTCTGAATGTTGCAAAGAAAGCCTTGCTTGCAATGTACGACAAATATAAAAAAACAGGCGCAAAGCTGAATATAGTATCCGCTGCTTCGACAGGCTATGGAGAATTTCTTTTCTCCAAGGCTTTCAGAACAGAAACACATATTGTTGAAACAGTAGCGCATTCTATGGCTGCCTCGAAATATGTAGGCGATCCAAGCTTTATCCTCGATATAGGCGGACAGGATATGAAGGCTATATGGCTTGAAAACGGCATAATCACAAATATAGTTGTAAACGAAGCCTGCTCGTCCGGCTGCGGTTCGTTCCTTGAAAATTTCGCTCAGACTCTGAATATCGAAACAAAGGATATTGCTGCCCGTGCTTTTGAATCGGATAAGCCTGCCAAGCTTGGAAGCCGCTGTACCGTGTTCATGAACAGCTCTATCATAACCGAACAGAGAAACGGTAAGCAGCCGGATGATATTATGGCTGGTCTGTGCCGCTCAATTATAGAAAATGTATTTACAAAGGTTATACGTGTACCGAATATTGATTCCCTCGGCAATAAAATAGTAGTTCAGGGCGGTACATTCCGCAATGACGCTGTACTCAGAGCTATGGAACAGTATGTCGGAAAGGATGTCATACGTGCGCCTTACCCGGGTCTGATGGGTGCTATAGGTTCTGCGCTTACTGCTAAAGAAGAGGCTCAGAAGGATGGTTTCAAAAAATCCTTCATTTCCTACAAAGAGCTTAAGGATTTCACATATAAGCAGGAGGCTAACTCCCCTTGCCCATACTGCACAAACCACTGCAACAGAACCATCCTTACATTCTCCACCGGTGAAAGCTGGGTTACAAACAACCGCTGTGAAAAGGGTGAGGTTCTGGGAGACCCGAAGGACAGCAAAACAAAGGAAAAAATCAAGGAAATAAGCAGCAATGCTAACAAGCCTGTAAATATGTTTGAGGTGCGCAAGAAGCTTATGTTCAAGGAATATCCCTATGAACAGCTTCTTGAAAATCAGAACACAGTAATAGGTCTGCCAAGAGTTCTCTATTTCTGGGAGGGAATGCCTTTCTGGAGCACGCTGTGGAAGTCTCTTGGCTTTGAAATAAAGATTTCTCCGGTCAGCACAAGAAAAATATACGAAAACGGTATTCATGCCGTTCCGTCAGATACAGAATGCTTCCCGGCAAAGCTTACACACGGTCATATACGTGAGCTTATCAAAATGGGTGTTGACAGGGTATTCATGCCTATAATTGTCGTTATGCCCTCTGAAAATCCGGAGGAAACAAGCTTTTCACGCTGCGCTCTGGTAAAGGGATACCCGATTGTAATACAAAACTCTGACAACCCTGACAGGGAGTTCGGCGTACCGTTTGACAATCCTTATTTCTACTGGTATTCAAATGAGGACAGAAAAAATCAGGTATGCGAATATATGGAAAAGACATTCGGCATCGATCCGGCTGTCACAAGCAAAGCAGTAGGCTTTGCCGAGGCTGCTCAGGCTCAGTATGACAGGGAGCTTAAAGAAAAGGGCGGAAAGGTGATAGATCAGGTCACAAGAGATAATAAATTTGCTGTTGTAATGGCTGGCCGTCCATACCACAATGATCCCCTTGTTAACCACGAGCTTCCTGAAATGTTTGTAAATATGGGTGTGCCGGTGCTTACAGCGGACAGTATTCCTGAACTTGGAAAAGTAGAGCTGAGAAAATCGCGCATTGATATTGTTAACAATTTCCACGCAAGAATGCTCAGCAGCTCTATTGTTGCAGCAAACAATCCGAATCTTGAATACATACAGATAGTATCTTTCGGCTGCGGACATGACGCTGTTCTTTCTGATGAAATAATCCGTATCATGAAAGAAATAAGCGGCAAAGCGCCATTGATACTAAAGGTAGATGAGAGCGACGCACAGGGACCGCTCCGCATACGTGTACGTTCATTTATTGAAACAATAGAGAGAAAACGCAGACTTAATGTTTCTCATCAGATAAGAGAGCTGCCCGATCCCTATCCTGTAAAGTATACTAAAAAAGAGAAGAAAGAAAAGATCGTGCTTATCCCGAACAGCTCGCACGCATTCTGTCAGATTATGACTGCTGCATTCCGTACACAAAAGGTTCGTGCAGTTCCGCTTGATATAGGCAGAGAGGAAGCTATAAGACTGGGCAAGAAATATACCCACAATGATATATGCTTCCCGGCACAGATTGTTATCGGTGAGATACTCGGCGCACTTGAAAGCGGTGAATATGACAAGAATCAGGTCGCTGTCGGAATGGCAAAATATCTGGGGTGCTGCCGTTTGCCGCATTATGCTACGATTCTGAGAAAGGCGCTTGACGATGCCGGATATGCAAATGTATCTATCATGACAAATGATGATGTTGACCTTCATCAGCTTCATCCGGGATACAAAATAAATATGGGTACACTGATAAATGTTTCCCTTGCTCTTCCGATGATAGACGTGCTTGAAGAGATACTCAGAAAGATACGTCCCTACGAGCTTGAAAAGGGCAGCGCTGAAACTGCATTCAATAAGGGCATGGAATATCTTTCAACGGGAATAGAAAAGCACGGTGCTATTGGCGCTGTAAGAGGATTCAAAAAAGCCCTCAAGCTTTTCAGGAATGTCAAATACGACAGATCTGTACAGAAGCCAAAGGTACTTATTGTAGGCGAATATCTTCTCAATTTCCATCCGGGTGCTAACGGTGATATAGAAAACTATCTCGAAAACAATAATTTTGAGATAATCGAAGCGAAAATGACTGACGTTATTCAGAAGTCATATTTCTGTCAGGGCAAGCAGATAAAGGAATTTAAGGTAAAGCGTGACAAAAACACCATATTCTGGTCGAAGGTCGCAAACTGGTTCTTCAACATGACTCACAAGTACATCGACTTCCTCGCAAGAAAAGAACCTCTGCACGATAAAAATGTTCTTATGGACGACCTTGCTGTTGACAGCGATCAGATCATACATCACACCTTTGATACCGGTGAAGGCATACTTATACCGGCGGAGATAATACATCATGCAAAGCACGGATGCAAGAATTTCGTTATTCTCCAGCCCTTCGGATGTCTGCCGAACCATGTTATAGGCAGAGGTGTAAGCAAGCGTCTGAAAGAGCTTTTCCCTGATATTGAGCTTCTCCCCCTTGACTACGATCCGGATGTCAGCTTCGCAAACATCGAAAACCGTCTGCAAATGCTCGTAATGAATCAGAAAGTATGATCATGTATGTTGGGGCTGCCGCCCCAAACCCCGCCCGGGCTTCTCGCCCGGATCTCGGCAGGGAACAAGTTCCCTGCACCCGTTAATTTTTCCAAATAATAACAGACACTCTCGTTTTTTGCGAAAGTGTCTGTTTTGTTTTTATTATTAATTTAAAAGTTTTTGGAAAGGGGGTTGGGGGATAACCCTTTTTCAAAAGGGTTTCCCCCAAGAAAGTTCATAGCAAACTTATTATTTCACCCTATATCCTTACCGTTTTCTATATCGGTGAGGAGTGACACACGGCGTTCATGTCTGCCGCCGTCAAATCCTGTAGACAGGAAGATATCTATCATTTTCATTGCAAGCTCCTGACTTACAACACTCTGACCCATACAGATGACATTAGCATTGTTATGACGTCTTGTCATTTCTGCAAGCTTTTCATTTGTGCATACAGCTGCCCTGATTCCCTTTACCTTGTTGGCAGCCATTGATACTCCAAGACCGGTAGTGCAGCATAGTATCCCATAGTCGCACTCACCCTTTGCTACAGCATTGGCAGCAAGAAAGGCAAATTTCGGATAATCTACCGATTCCTTTGAAAAACAGCCGAAATCTACATATTCGATACCCTTTTCATCAAGATGCTTCTTTACAGCTTCCTTCAGTTCATATGCGCCGTGATCGGCACCCAATGATATTTTCATTTTATCATCGCCTCATTTTCCTTTATTCTTTTCAAGCCTTGCTTTTAGTTCCCTTTCAGCCTGCGGTAAACGAAGATACGACGGCATAAGACTGTCACTGCTGCACAGCTGCTCCTTCTCAGCCATAACTGAGGCAGCGGCAGCTGTACCGTATGCGTGCTGGAAACGTATATTCTGCG
>CACXDE010000335.1 GCA_902766305.1 uncultured Ruminococcus sp.
AAAACGTTACCCATAACTGCATTTTTTTCGTATTCATCCTGAGTTATTTCTCCACCTGCAAGCCGGCTGTCAAGGATAAGCTTATAAGTATGGTCACAGGTAGCCTGTATCATTTCATTGCCGCGTATAATATATATCCTGCTGTCTCCCACTGAACACCAGTAAAGATCATGTACTTTTATCATAACAGCTATTGCAGTAGTTCCTGCTCTGACAGGTTCACCCGATTCATCTGTGATGGAAGCAACTTTTATATCTGTTTCTTTAAGCGCTTCAAGAAACAGCCCCGGCACATTTTCCGAATTTTTATTCCGTTCTAATATATTCATCAATTCATTAACAGCCAGAATGCTTGCATCATTACCTCGGTTATGACCTCCCATGCCGTCGCATACTACGGCAATCAATGAGTCGTTTTTTAATTTAAATCCAAAACTGTCCTGCTGTTCTTCTCTGTCCCCTATCGCAGTATATGCAATAAATTCATATAACGAATTTTCTTTGCAGATCTTAAATTCTGTTTCATTATAGCTTTGCATATATTCACCTGCCCTTTATATTCCAGACTGCTATTGCAGAGTAATTATCCATTTCTTCACCCTTTGGAAGACCGTTTTTTCTTACAATCTTATTCATCCTGATAAGCCAGTCAGACGCCGAATCTGCATCCTTGAGGCAATCACACATTTCAGTCTCATTTATGAGTTCCCAGAATCCGTCTGTACACAACAAAAACGCCTGACATTTTTTCAGCGGAACAGGCTTCATCAATTCGTATTTATGATTGTCATCCCATTTGGTCCCCATAACTCTCAAAACTATATTTCTTTCGGGATGATTTCGTATTTCTTCTTCTTTTATCTCTTTAGTATTTACAAGCATCTGAGGCAGACTGTGATCCAGAGTTCTTTTAAGAATTTTATTTTTATAAAACACATAAAGTCTCGAGTCTCCTATATGGCCTATATATGCTTTTTTTCCGTCTGTCAGCAGAGCAACTGCAGTTGTTTTCATCTTGTGACCGGCATGAATTATTCTTTGAGTTTCTAAAAGTTCTGTCTGGGCACCTTCAAAGACCATACTCAAAAATTTCTTGGGGCTTATTATGTTTTCAATGCTCCTGCCAAAATAATCACGCACAAGTGAAGAGGCCATGTCTCCCATACCATGCCCGCCCAGTCCATCGCATACCACAAAGCACTCTGTATTCCCGTTTTTAAATGATCCGATACTATCCTCATTAACTTCTCTTCCGCCTGCATCAGTAACAAAAACGTGTGTCAGCATAAATTCTACTCCCGAAATATTATTTTTTTCATATCATATTATTTCTTAGACCGCCGCTAAGGGGATTATTAAGTCTGAATACTGCCGCTTTGATTGTTTGGTTGTAATACACAATAATTTTAAACTTATAATTTTTTAAAGTGATATTTTTTCTATATTATCATATATACATAAACCAGTCAATACTAAATGTGACATATTGTATCAAATAATTATCAGTAAATGATTTTATGATAAAATATCAATCAAAACGATTACTCATCCAATGAGTGTTTTACGAAAACATAGCCCACAAATCACAAGTCATAATAAAAGTCGGTAAATGTGATTGATATATTTTTTTCTCTATAGTATAATACTGATAGAAATATAAGCATAACAGTGCCTGTTTTAATGCACGGAAAAGTTTAAAGTATATGGGCTGTTTGTTTGTGGTATTAATTCAGCAATCAGGCCTTTTCCGGGTGTGTTAATATTTTCGCAGCGTCTGTTAAGAAGAGGAGGATTTATATGAAAAAATATACCTTGTGTTTGCGGGCAGCAAAAACAGCTATTGGCTCGGTGCCCGCGAACAAAGAAGAACCTCATACGTGAGCAATAATATTCAGAAAACATTATTTTTTTTGCAAGAGTGATCTTTTCTTCTTTTATATTTCTCGATGAGCCTGAGACCGGCGCAATATCTCTTCTCGATTCGAGTATTGTCGTCTGACAATACATAAATCATTTGCATATATCGTCGTTTAAAGCGACAGCCGTTATTATTTTGCTTATTTCTATATTTTTAGATCATGCTATACGCAGTTATCCCGTTCCTTACATTTTGTACGGAACGGGATAACTGTGTGTTGACGTTTTAGGGCAACACCGCATATATCAAGAAAAA
>CACXDE010000336.1 GCA_902766305.1 uncultured Ruminococcus sp.
CTGTGAGATAACCCTTTTCTATACATATTCTTATTGTTTCTTTGATACAATCTACTTTGTTTTTATGGATCTTGCGCTGCTCATCGTATACCTTGCAAAAACCGATATACTGACCGCAGATAGTGTCTGTACCCGGCTGCTTCAATATCTTTACTCTTATATCGACAGGTCCCTCTCCGTCAAAATAATCATCATTAAGTGATATTTTATCCGGAACGTCCTTGTCTCCGGTATAGATGATATACAATTCCGGTATGGGCAGACGTATCCTTTTATAGGTGTGTTCACTTTGCTGTGTATCTCTCAGGTAACGGCGGTAAGACTCTGAAAGATAAAATAAAATTCTTAAAGTAAGGTTTTCCGTCCACTTACTTTGTGCCTCGAAAAGCAGAATGATCTTCCCCTCATTGTTTTTTGTTACAATAAACCCAAGGTCTTTCAAAAGGTCATTAATAACAACTGATGTGAGCGTATCCGGCTCTATGTCGTCAATGGTCACAGTATTATCTTCAGGATGCAGATCCTTATACAAAGTCAAAAGGTTCTCACGCTGTTCAAACAGTTTTGAAAAAACGCTGTCCTTTGCTTTTTTCTTGACGGTTCTGTTGTCCTGCCTTATATCTTCTGTATTCAATGCCATCAACTCCTGTCAGTTAGTTAAAGCAATTATAGCATATTGACAATGAAATAGCAATAGATTATAATTTTTTTGTAAAATCTTACCTTACATAATACAGTAAATACCAAAAACATATTGACAACAAATTTCAGGAGGACTGAGAATGATTGGAGAGCAGATAAAAAAACATCGTATAAAAAAAGGACTTACTCAAGAGGAACTTGGCAGCAGGGTCAGTGTGACAACACAATCCGTCTCCAAATGGGAAAGAGGCGGTGCGCCGGATGCGGAGCTGCTTCCCAAAATTGCGGATGCGCTTGGAGTTACAGTTGATGCACTTTTTGGAAGAGAATGCCAGGATTCTCTTGAAGACATTTTGACGGACACTATTCTTAAAATGAAAAATGAGGATGGCTTTTCAAAAGTTTTTTCTCTTATCACTGCTGCCTGTCTGGGGTTGTCGGAGCTTGATTCTATAAAGGAAAGTTTTAGTGTAGAAAGTCTTAAAAAATTAAAGTATAATAATGGAAGACATTACTATGCACGTGCAAGTGTGGATGAGGGAACTATTGATGCCAAAATGGATTCTGATTTCCGCTATTTTTCTTTATGCCAGAGCCGGAAAACGGTTATGCAGAACATTTCGATAATATTGATGAGCTTTCAGAAACATTTTCTTTGTTCGCGGATAAGGATATTTTAAAGATCCTGTTCTATATGTACAGCAGACGGAATACTCCTGTTGCTTTGTCAAAGATATCCTCGAAAACAAAGATTGATATAGATAAGACGGAAGAAATTATGGAACGTCTTTGCAATGCCCGGCTTGCGGTCTGCTCCGTTGTAGAAACAGATAATGGTGATATTAAGACCTATACATATTTTAATGAAACCGTTGTTATTCCCCTGCTTTGCACTGCTAAGGAAATAAGGGATGATAATTATATAAACTGGGCTATGATGTTTTTTAGAAATAAACCATTGTTTTAACAGATAAACTTAAAATTGATTTTGTGCGATAGTAATTGCTTGAAAAAACAGCGATTTATTTGTAAAATTGAAGTAAGAAATGTACAGGTAAATTCATTGAATAGTGTTAATAGTTTACATTAATAAACAAATAAGAATGGATGGTTATCATTATGGAAAAGAACGAAAAGAAAACAATGGATAATTTTAGCTTGCTTTACCCTGCCGGAAAAGAGCCGTCATATCAGACGCTCAACGATGAAGCCTGCAATGATCTTTCACTTGAATACATATGTGACGCTTTGACTGAAAGTGAATATGAGCAGAATATAATCAAGCGAATGATGATGAAAATAGAGAGTGATCCGGAGGTTATACGCTACCGCTGTGATATATTTGATGATATACTGAAATTTCCGTCACTGCGAAATAAAATAAAGGAGCTTCTTGAACAGCTTGATTATCTTAAGGATCTTGAACGCTCAGCAAAGGACAATACTGCCGCACCCGTCTGGCAGCTTATAAACCGATTACAGGAGCTTGATGCCTATGTCAACTGCATAACAGGGATCAACGAATCACTTACAGAAAATCCAATAAATTCTGTTGGGCTTAAGAAGATGAAGGACTATGTAAGCTCTGTTTACAATGAAAGCGGTTTTGAACATCTTAACGAAGACATAAAAAGCATGATGGGCGACATAGGTCAGATAAGAAGCGTATCTCTGGGCGTGAATCTTGACTCACATATGCGTCCTGTTGAAGTTGGAATTGTTTCTCTTAATGATGAGAAATTTACCCGTCCGGGTGTTTTACAGCAGTTTCTTGATTTTGCTTCAAAAAACAGTGAAATACACGGCGGCGCATCATTTGACGGAATGACAAAAATACATACTGTCGGTAAAGCCGCCGGTGAAGATCCGCTTATGAACAACCTGAGCAGAGTTGTTTCTGAAATGCTTGGCTCTACTGTAAAACAGCTGAAAAACAAGCTTTCACGATACGTCAATATCAGCGGCTACAGCCTGACAAAGCTTATACCGGAGTTTATATTCTATGTGCGCTGGGCAGAATTCTGCTCCAAAATAATTGACAAGGGTATACCTATGTCAAAGCCTGAAATTCTTGAAGGCGAGAAAAGGGAAATGTCCGCAAAAGAACTTTATAACCTTAAGCTTGCCATACAGATACTTCAGGATAAAAAGATTGATATAATATGCAACGACTTTGACTTTAATAAGGAACACGGCATCTATATTATGACAGGTCCGAACCGAGGCGGTAAAACCACATTTACACAGGCTGTCGGTATAATCTTTCTGCTTGCCCAGCATGGTATATACGTTCCGGCAAGCAGTCTGAGTCTGTCCCCGTGTGATAACATATATACGCATTTCCCGGCTGACGAAAACCAGACGGTGGATTTGGGACGTCTGGGAGAGGAGTCAAAGCGTCTCAGCGAAATATTTTCTATTGCTACAAACAGGAGCATACTTCTGTTCAATGAATCCCTTGCTACAACATCGTTTGCGGAAGGATTGTATATAGCTAAGGATGTTGTAAAGGCTCTGCGTTATCTTGGTGCAAGAACCGTATTCAACACGCATATGCACGAGTTGGCTATGCAGCTGGATCTGATGAATGCTCTTGACGGAGATATAAAGGTTGCCTCCCTTATAACAGGAATACATGAGGGAAAAAGATCGTACAAGGTCTTTATTGCTCCGCCGGAAGGAGTCAGCTATGCAAGAGATATAGCTGAAAAATACGGTGTTACCTTCGATCAGCTTAAGAAGTCAATAGCTCACAGCTAAAAGTTCAGTGCATTAATAGCTCAGAGTTCAAAGCATGGCATATCAGAATTTGAAAAGTGGTTAGCGGCTATTTCTATCCACTAACCACTAATCAGTCTATAGCAAGCATTGCACGAATTTCCGATTCGTCCGTCTTGAAAAATTCAGCAATTCAGAGCTAATAAAGATTCGATCTCACTTTCGGGCATTTCAAACATTTCCGACAATTGTTTTATGGTATTGCCTAACTTCATGAGCTTTTTAAGCAGTGTCGCTTCACCTTGTGCTCTGCCTTCCGCTCTGCCCTCTTCTCTCTCGATTCTTTTTACTGCTATATCATACTGTGTACGCTGATATTCTACATCAAATAATTCTGACATCATTGTGTAGACCTCCTTCTGATGCTCACTAAGAAAAGCTGTGAGATAACCCTTCTCTATACATATTC
>CACXDE010000337.1 GCA_902766305.1 uncultured Ruminococcus sp.
GGATATTTGCGCGAAATGCTTCGGCGGTGAAATGTCAATACGTGCAGCTGCCGCGGCACTTAGCATGAGTCGTACCACATTCTACAGGCATTTTCTTGACTGGGAGCAAAAATTATCTGGCCCAGAAGGTAGGCAATACGGAACACCAAAAAAAGCATGAGATAGGAGCTTCACAACTCCTCTATTTCATGCTTTTTCATGTTTAGCTCAAATAAATGTGATTATACCAGACCCTGTTCAGAAAGTCTACTTTCTGGGACAACTATTATTATGATTGGGGAGAAACAAATCATGTCATAGAATAAACCAATAACCGGGTTCCCGTCTATCGATAAACCTTGACTGAACAACTATAAAGATGGCGTAGATAAACTTGATATACAATAAATAGAGAGAGGAAAACAAAAGAATATCTTTATCAGTCACTCAAGCAAAGATGAAGCAATTGCTGTTATCCTGAAAGAGTTTTTTGAAAGTGTCAGTCATGACAACACCGCTTTCTGCTCCTCTTCATTTAGAGCGATTAGAAATGGCGATAATTTTGTGGAGGTCATTGAAGAAAAACTGAGTAACTGCGACCAGTTTGTAGTATTGCTCAGCAGCAATTTTATGTCCAGTCCATACTGCATGGTTGAACTTGGCTTTGCTTATGCGAGACTTGTTCAGAGGAAAACAGCTATAAAACCATGGGCCTTGCCCGGAGCAGAGGATCTTCTGAAAAGGACACCTTTAGATCACCTGATCGTTCGGCCGGTACTCGACATGGATACACTGCAAGAGTACAAAAAGGATCTGATGGAAAAAGGCATTGCCGTTAAGATTGATAATGATGGGATTCGCAATTTCGAAAGAAGGCTGACCTCTGCTTATCTTGCGAACGCAGATGTATTTGAGCATGCTGACATAAGAGCCTGCTGTTCAGATCCACAAAAACCTGATGCTGTCAAGTGTATGAGATCCGGAGATTCTGTTGTGGTGAATTTTAACCTTTACAGCGACGGAAAAGAAACCAGACCAGACTTTATCAGTACAGTGGTTCATTTCTATAATATTCTGGATCTGTACAGTCTGTATTCTGCAAATTATGATCTGAAACTGCAATGCACAATCGAGAACTACACAAATTCACTGGAGCAGATACAGATTGAGTTACAGTCCGAAGGAAACTGTGTGGTTGGAGAACCTTTTTCGTTTGACTTGAATCCGCAGTTTACGGAAATCGAAATTCCAATCGAACGTTTATCAAAATACCGCAAAGGCCTGCAGAAAATCCAGAATATCTGCTTTGTTGCAAAAGGCACTACCTTTATTGAAACAGAGGGTTCCTATACGATAAAGAATCTTGCACTTAAATAAAACATGAACATCAAAAGCGTTGAATTTACCCCAACTGCCAAGGAAAACTTCTGGCCAATGCTTAAAAGTGAATGGCTGCAATGGCGGCTGAACAAAACCCCATTGTGGAACATCCCCATGCGTAATTGGCTGCTGCGCCGTTTAATTGCAGAAATCGACGGCCCGGTATTTGCAGTCCAGAATCCTTTTCACATCTCATTCGGAAACAACACGCATATAGGGAAAAACTTTTTTGCCAATAATAACTGCATTATCTATGACCACGAGGCTGTGCATATTGGAGACAATGTGATGCTTGGACCCAATGTGGTAATAACGACAGCTTCTCACCCGTTAGAGGCAAAAGCCAGAGCGTACCGTCATCTGCCGACCAGCTTTGACCCCTATAAGCGGGCATACAGTGAAGAGAACAAGCCGATCACAATTGGCAATAATGTTTGGATCGCTGCCGGGGCGATTATCTGCCCGGGAGTGACAATAGGGGATAATACCGTAATTGGCGCCGGAAGCGTTGTAACAAGAGATATTCCGGCAAATGTTCTAGCCTGCGGTGTTCCCTGTAAAGTAGTGAAGTCGTTGAATGAAACTGAGGAGTAGTTTTCCATCAATGGGAGAATCAAAATGAGCACTAAAAAGGCAAGGAATATAATCGAGAAATATGAGTGTGAGCATAACCATTCTTGGTATGCAGAACTATATCAGAGAAATAGGAATACTCTTGGTGACACTGCGCTATACTATAGGGACAATCATATTTCATATGAGACAATGTTCGAAAAGATGAGAATACTAGCTAGTGCCATGCAAGTAGCCGGAGTAAAGAAAGGAACAGAGATACCAGTATGTCTTTCTAATTCTCCTGAGTTGGTGTATGTCATGGGGGCAGCCAGCATATTAGGTGCTGTCATCAATGTGTTCAGCGCGTCTTTTCCTTTAGATTATATAGAAGAGATCCTGAATAGCTGTGACTGTTGTATCGGTTTTTTCGAGGATAACTATTTTTCGAAAATACAATCCCTGGTTGAAACAATTGATCTAAATCGTTGGGTGCTGTGTTCACTAGGAGATTCACTTCCCTCTGATACTCATGCCGAAGGAGTAGAAGGACATAATTATGTTGACTTTATGAGTAGTGTAAAATCGTTGACTGCACAAAGTCCTCGTACTATTTGGTTTTATGATTTTATGCGCTTAGGTGAAAACCGGGAGTTGGATTTGTCTGAGTCAATTGTCTTAGATGACGTTTTTACCGTAACTTATACGAGCGGTTCTACAAATGCCTTACGTCCCAAAGCGATAGTTCAGCGTGTACGGAGTTTTTGCGTCATTGGTAGGTTCCATGATCCAGATGTGACATATGGAATGAAAATGAAAAAATTCAGATGGATGGCTATTATTCCGCCTCATTCCAACACAGATTTAATTTCATGTATATCTGATGCACTTATGCAGGGCTCAATACTAACTGTTGAGCCAGTCTATAATGAAAGCTTTTTTTTAGATTCTCTACTGATTAATCAACCCAATATAGTAATAGCTACGAGAAGCTTTTGGCTAACTGCAATGAAACAGTTAATGGAAGTAGGACGACAGCATATCAAAATGCCGTTCTTGCTTATGGCTTTAGCTGTTGGGGAGGAATTGAGTCGAAATGAAGAGCGGTTTTTGAACCGAATGTTGCGGAAAATTGCTGCAGGGAAAGAATTTCATCATCTTCCTGTATCTCCGGTTTGCTTTTGTGTGGGGGGCGGTGACTGTGAACATGGTTCGATTCTTCACCGTTTGTTTCGAGCCATATCTAATTTTACTCTTTCATCGGCACCAGATAAAAGATATGGTATGAGACCGTTTGATTTTGTAGACGTAGCAGTTTTGGATCCTATGGGAAATCGACTTGGCCCGAATCAAACTGGAAGGTTAGTAGCAGACTCGCCATGCACCATGAAATGCTATAAAAATGATCCTGCTGCAACGGAACGATTCTTCATAAAAGATAGTGAAGGAAAAGTCTGGGGCGATATGAGCGTATACGGTTATATGGATAAAAAAGGAAAAGTATATATGAGAAATCGGATTATGGATGATAATCAAGGAGCTTATCCATTCCAAATTGCTGATGTAATTTTAAAAAGCAAGGCTTTCCTTTCATGCGAGGTAGTTAAACTAGTTCATGGTTATGTAGCGCATGTAGAGTTCTTACCAGGTGATAAGAAGAATGTGGAGCGAGAATTGATGCACGCAAAACAAAGATGTAAGAAGAGATTCGGAAAAGATTTTTCTGATAACCTTTTCTTTAGAATACACACAGGAATAGCGTCATTCAAACTCACAAGTAGTGGAAAACGAGACATTCAAGCTCTTATTGCAGAAGGAATGTCTAAAGTGGAAACATGTAATCAGTTGCGGCTATAGAACTAGGTACAGAGGAAGACTGCAAGAAGGGATAATACCGTAATCGGTGCCGGAAGTGTTATAACCAGATATATTCCGGCGAATGTTCTTGCCTGTGGAGTTCCCTGTAAAGTAGTGAGAGAACTTGGAGAGACGGAATAATGGAGCCTTGCCGGCGCAGAATCGCCAGCAATGGAAGCAAATGCAAAAAAGAACAAAGAAAGACTGTAGCCGGTGCTTACTCACAAATAATTCATAGTTATCATATAAATCATATTAAACTGAAAAGACAAATCGAAAGATGACTGGATATGCAAGCATTGATAAGCAGTGGCTGAAATATTATAGCGAGGAACAAATCAAAAGCAATCATAAAACAAACCAAATGTCAATTGCACAAGCTTTTCAGTCATGTATAGATGACTATGGCAACATACCAGTCCTGCAATATATGGGGAAAACTATTACAATTAAAAAAATGCTCCAATATGGCGATCGAGTGGCGTCGTTCCTTTTGAGAGAAAGCATTAAACCGGGAGAAATTGTCTCCGTTTGTTTACCGTGCATTCCAGAGTTAGTTTATTATTTTATGCGATTAACAAGCTTGGCGCTATCTCAAACTGGGTTGATTTTAGAGCCGGAGAAGAGGAACTAATTGAATTATTTCAAAAAACTGAGAGTAATATTATTGTAACGTTTCAAGGTGTGGATGAAAAAGTCTTATGTGCAATTGAGAAAGCTTACTCCGAAATACCTTCTAAGCCGCTGGTTGTGAGGGTTTTTCCTTCTGATTCAATTATGATGCCATTTAAAATCTTGCTGAAAGCAAAAGAAAAAGCAATACTCAATAAACATATGCAGCATCAAAATATATGCATTGTTAAGCATTCTTCAGTAGTAAAGAAACACCCGGGCTGTCAAGTGCCCTTATACCAATTTAAAGAGAACAGCACGGCCGTCATTGTTTATACTGGTGGCACTACAGGATTTAGTAAAGGTTTTGAGTTGACAAATGAGAACCTGAATGCACTATTTGACAACTACGCTAATAGTTCTGTCAACCTCAAAGCCGGAGAATCTTTCTTGCATTTCTTGCCCCCTTGGACTGCCTACGGGTTAGGAATGCTTTTCACTACGATTAGGAGTGGAGTAAAATGTATTTTGTTGCCAAAGCTCGATCCATCAACATACGATCAACTCCTCATGATGTTGGCGTCGGGAGTTCACGACCATAAAGTGTCGGGAAAAACGAGCCAATTACTGTCGGAATATAACGAACCAAAGAAGAGCAAA
>CACXDE010000338.1 GCA_902766305.1 uncultured Ruminococcus sp.
CAACAAATACCGCGAAAGTTCCGATTTATAAATTCGTCGCTACTGAAAAGCCGGTTAATTCTGGCGAAGAAGGGACAGATCCCGTTCCGCTGAGTACTTATTATGACCATACCTATGCGGATAATGGAGATGAACACAGCTATGATCAGAAAGTTAACCCCGGCTGGGATCTGATAGATGTAAAAACAAACAATGTTAGCAGGACGTTTACTTATTTGTATGCTTATGTCAGTACCACGGACACAGATGAAAGTGGTAAACCTCTCTTAGCAGAGGTACTGCCGGGTGCAACTGTGACGTATCCTTTGTTCAACAAACTTTATCTGTTGAATTTCAGGGAAAGAGCAGAGCAAAAGGACGATCAAGGACACATTGTAAGCACTGCTTTTCCTGATCCGGCACGAAATTATAGTGTCAGGCTCGAAGCCTATGGAATTCAGGCAAACTTCCTTAGACCTAACAATACCACTACCAGAAAGCCCAAAGAAGTTTGGATGATTATTAATCCTTCCTATAAATTTGAGGATAAGAATCCCTGATTTGAAAGTGAGATGAGAAACGTGAAGAAAAAAATTATTATATCGGTTGCAGCGGTTTGTGTGACTATCGCAGTTCTCCTCACTTTCAGAATGTCAATTGCCTATCTGATTGACGCAGAAGTGAAGGATAACATAATTACTATAGGAAATGTTCATCTGGAAGTATCTGAGGAAAGTTATGTAGACAGCAGTGTGGTAGCTGCAGGAGGCTCTGTTGTAAAACCGCCGGTGGTTATCAATACGGGAACAGAAGACGAGTATGTTTTTCTGAAAATAGCTGTACCAAAACAGAATGTAACACTTTTATATGAAACTGATACTGTGGTCGATGGAACTACATACAAAAAAGGTGTCCCTACGGTCAGTAACTACGAGGGCGAAAACAGTCAGATCAAGAAAAACGTGGATGAGATATTCAAGTTTATCGCAGAAACTTCGCAGGCTTCACGGCTCACCGTAACTGATGTTCCATGGCTGGATTTCAGCTATAATGCCGGACATATAAACGCTGGAGAGCAAGACAGTACCCCTTCTGCCGCAGGTTGGGTATATTTGAAAAGGGATACTAAAAACGATTACAATTATTACTATTTCGGTTATAACACCCGTCTGAAGTATGACAGCGATCAGACGGAGTACCAAAAAACGATTCCGCTCTTTGACAGAGTACAGCTCAAAAGCTTTATTGATGAGGAGCTTGTCAGCAAAGATGAAAACGACAAAAAAGACTATGCGTCCCGTATTGATGTTACCGCTTACGGTATTCAGGCCGATAGTCTTGGTGTCAGTGACGTTGACAGTTTGGAGAGAAACGCTTATTTGACAAAGACCCAGCTGGAAGAAATTTTCGGCATTGTAGAGAGAAAGTCATAAGGGGTGAGATGATATGACAAAAAAGAAAAAAATCATCATAATCAGCTCTGCAGCGGTCGCTGCGGCAGCAATTTCTCTCTCGGTCGGCTTGTCGATTGCCTATCTTGGTGAAACGAAAGCTAAAGAAAATACCGTTATTGTTGGTCATGGTGACGTGTCTATTGAGGAAAGTTTTCCTGAGGTATCGGAACAAAGTATGCTCAACGAGGATATGACCAAAGAGGTTGCTGTAGTCAATACCGGTACTGTACCATCGTTTGCGAGATTATATGCAGAATTCAGTGACAGTGATATTGCCGCCCATGCCAAGGTAAAGGTTGGCGAGCAAACGTATTCGTGGGAAAAATTTAAAACGGGTCTGAGCCTGACAGACGCGAGTGCAGAGGGCTATATTGCGTCGGATTGGCGGTATGTCAAGGGCAGCAATGCTGGATTATGCGGATATTTTTACTATACCAAAAAGCTGAATGTAAAAGTTGATGATGAATCGACCGGTTATAAAACAACAAATCTGTTTGATGCGGTGACGGTGGACTATCGTCGATATAACGATCAGAGCAGCGTAGTTGACGGCAGCAATATCGATAATATCCGTCCGGTGGAAATGATTGTTTACGGCGAACTGATACAGACAGTAGAAACTGGTTCTACGGAAGTTACGGTTACCCCTGAAGAAGGTGGTCCGTATGTTTCTACGGTTTATGGTTATGATTATGGTGAAAAGGACGAGTGGAGAAAGGCTTGGGAAAGTTTCTTGAGAGTTAATTCCCACACTCCGTAAGGCTCTTTGTAATAGGGTAGACTGAGGGACACATTGTCCCTCAACCTCCCATTGCACCGTACGTACGGGTCTCGTATACGGCGCTACATAAATACA
>CACXDE010000339.1 GCA_902766305.1 uncultured Ruminococcus sp.
AAACGGGTGTCTGAGTAGGCATAAATAATAGGATTAACATCGGTTTTTGGATGAATGTACTGATCAAATATATCAGGCATATTATTTCCTCTCGGGCATTGGCTTTGTTGTTTTTTCTATGAATTCTATTTCTTCCTGATCGAAATTATATTTTTTGTATAATTCAGCATCTGTCCAGCACACACTAAAATCTTGAATCGGAACAAATGAAAACGTTCCTCGCGTAACATGTTGAGATATAACTTTCTGTCCGGCAAGAAACCTGACAAATTTAGTTCTTAAGTACGAAGCAAGATTTTCTGCTTCTTTTTCCGACGAAAAAGAGCCGGCGACAAGATATGTTTCGCTACATACCGAGTTTGGAGGTAAAACTTCTATAACTGACAACACACGTCTACTGCCATCGGTATCTGGCTGTCCAGCATGTTCGTAGCCAGTATATGAAACAATAGTTTTCCATTTGTCAATCATTTCAGAACCACTGGTAATCTTATCTCTTTTTATTTTTGCAAGTCCTTTACTATATCTAAAGTCAATACTTCCTTCATCATCTGGCTTACAGTTCGTATCAATACCGAATGGCTTTCTTGCCGTAACCATTGAGTCCATTGTCTTTTCTTTTTTTGCTTCAACTTTTCTTATTATTTTGACTGCCTCAGAATATCTAATAAAAGTATCGAACTCATTTAGAGGTCTAACTGAAGAGTACTCTTTTCCGCCAAAATAATTTGTAATTCTACAATCATTTACTTTTTCTCTCTCCCAAAGGAAATAGCATATTCCCCCTGCTACATCAACGCCAGGAAAACAGTCTTTTGAATCTGCATAGTCCACTAGATTAGTAATATGTCTGTCGTTTAACATATCATTACGGAAAGAATCTAACCCCTTTCCTCCGGAAAACCACTTTGCAGGGATTATCATTGTAATATATCGAGGATTTAGTTTTTTCGCTTGCTGAATAAACAAGTGGTAAATTGGCCTTGCACTTGCTTTTGCTCCACCGTCTGAAAGCTGATAAGGCGGGTTACTAATTATCACATCAAATTTCATGTCAAAGATTTCCTCCGGATGCAAAGTATGAATAAACTCATAGGCATGTGTTTCGAGGCCTTCTCTCTTAATATCTCCTAAATCCCCATCATAAGGGACTCCGCAGAATAAGCATTTGCCATTTACGCCTGAATGATCCCATCTATGTCTAATTTTTCGATATAGTATATTTCCCTGCACATTATCAAATCTTGTAATAGAGAATGGGCTATTAGGATATTTTGAACAATACACAGACCGTCTTCCAAGTAATGATGTAAGCTCTGTTATCGCAATACCATACAATTGATTATTAAAAATCCAATTGCAACGCTCTTGAAGATTAGGAATCTTATCAGCAAGCCCCGCAATTAATCGTTTGGCAATTTCGCGTAAGAATACACCTGATTTTAGTGCCGGATCAAGAAATTTTGTGTTCGGGTCACGAAATAGTCCCTGAGGCAACATATCCAACATCTGGTTAGCCACATCTGGCGGTGTGAAAACCTCATCGTTCGACAGATCCGCCAGACACATCAGCACGTCTGGCTTATATAAAGCAGTAAATAAATCAGGATTCAGAGCCATTCTGCACCTCCCAGTAGTTCATCAAAGGATGCTCAGCTATAGGGGACGGTATCCAAGCGTTCGTTTCTTCGTCGAATTCCCAGTCATCGAGGAACATCTCCATGAAGGTCTGTTCTTCAGTTCCTCTCATCATCTGATCGAGTCGATAATCTCTTCGCTTCATCTTGTTTCCAGAGACGAGGTCCCACTGCGCGAAGATAATGGGCGTACCATCATTCCGTAACATAGTCAATGCGTCTCCACAGAGGATGTTATGCTCGAGGATATATCTTGCAGCCTCCCGGCATTCATTGTTTGCCTCGCTGCCGCACTGTTTAGAGTATGATTGATTCCACTCGTCATATAATCTATTTCTGCACTCTGATGCGTTATCTTCCAAGATATCTACACCG
>CACXDE010000340.1 GCA_902766305.1 uncultured Ruminococcus sp.
CACCATAAATACAAGTCTACAGTTATAGTCAATACTGATATAATTATTACAATGAATTTGTGCAAAAACTATAGACTTGTACAGTATATTTATCGATGCAACCAAAATTTTACACTGATTAACCAATATAATCATAAATGACATAAAAGTTACAAAGAATCCTCTTTACGTTTTAAAATCATTATGATATAATTATGAATATGAAATATATGCGTGATAATTGAAATTAAGTGTTTTTGATGCGGATGAATGCTGCCGGTATCATGGGAGGGAAATCGTGTGCTGCTTGAAAATGAAAGGACAGAGCCTTTTGGTGCAGGTATACGTATAATCGTGTCGGACGAACATAAGTTCTGGACAGATACTGTTATTTTAGCAGATTTTGCGCTGCCTAAGAAAAAAGATAAAAAAGTATGCGACCTTGGCAGCGGCTGCGGACCTATCCCGCTTATATGGATACGCAGGGGTATATCTGCTGATATAACCGCAGTTGAAATTCAGGAGAATGCCTGTTCAATGTTTTCAAGAAGTCTTAAAATTAATAACATTGAAGACAGAGTGAATATTATCAATTCAGACCTGAGAGAACTTAAAGGAAAAGTAGAGTTTTCATCCTATGATCTTGTTGTATGCAATCCGCCGTACAAAGCAGAAGGTTCAGGAATAAAGAGTTCCGGTGATTCAAAAATCATTGCAAGACATGAAAGCATGTGTACGCTTGATGATATTGCTCTTTGTGCAAAACAGCTGCTGAGGTTTTCGGGGAGGTTTTGTATGTGTCAGCGTCCGGAACGGTTGTGTGATGTGATATCAGCTATGAGAGCCAATGATATAGAGCCTAAAAGGCTTCGCTTTGTGCAGCAAAGAAAATCAAAACCACCCAAGCTTTTTCTGATAGAAGGTAGGAGAGGGGGAAGACCGGGAGGCCTTGTTACCGAACCGGTGCTTTTTATAGAAGATGAGACCGGCGGCTTCTCCGAAGAGATGATCGGTATATATGGTCAGTACAAGGAGGAATATATATGAGCGGACGGCTGTATGTTGTAGGTACTCCGATAGGAAATTTATCGGATTTTTCACCGAGGGCAGTAGAAACTCTGAATAATGTTGATTTTATCGCAGCTGAGGATACAAGAGTTACTATAAAGCTTCTGAATCATTTTGATATACATACACCTATGGTGAGCTATCACAAATATAATTCAATCGAGCGTGGAAAAGAAATATGTCAAAGGCTATCTGACGGTGAAAGCTGTGCAATAGTAACAGATGCCGGTATGCCCTGCATATCTGATCCCGGTGAAGCGCTTGTAAAAAGCTGCAATGATCTTGGAATAGAGGTCTGCGCTGTACCCGGTCCCACAGCTGCGATGAGTGCAATTGCTGTTTCAGGTTTGCCGACCGGACGATTCACATTTGAGGGTTTTTTGAGTGTTAACAAGCTCAGCAGAAAGGAGCATCTCAATTCATTGCTCAAAGAAACAAGAACAATGATTTTTTATGAAGCACCTCATAAGCTTCCTAATACGTTGAAGGATATGTATAATTTTTTCGGCGACCGCAGGATCTCTATTGTAAGAGAGCTTACAAAGATACATGAACAGGTCACAAGTACTACACTAAAAGAAGCGGTGGAAAAATATTCGGACGGTTCTCTGAAAGGAGAAATTGTATTGATAATTGAGGGCGCAAAGCCGGATACAGATAGTGTAGATACATTTGAAGACGCTGTTGAGATTGCAAAGGCTCGTATGGAAAATGGTATGTCTGCTTCCTCAGCTGCTAAGGAGGCTGCCGAAATAACTGGATTTAAAAAAGGACAAATATATAAAGCTTTGATAAACTGATTATTTGAAAGAAGGTAAATTGCAATGGAAGTTATACTTGCGTCTGCTTCTCCGAGAAGGAAGCAGCTTTTACAGATGATATACAGCGATTTTAAGGTCATGCCGGCAGATATAAGGGAATTGGTGCCGAGAGATCTTGATGTGGAAAGATGTCCGGAATATCTTGCAAACGAAAAAGCAGAATTGATATCACAGGGCAGAGACAAGTATCTTGTTATCGGATGCGATACGGCAGTAATATGCGAAGGAAAGATGCTGAATAAACCCCGTGATACAAATGATGCAAGAATAATGATGAATATGCTTTCCGGGACTGTACACAGGGTTATAACAGGATGCGCAGTTTATTATCTGGGTAAAAGTATTGTCTTTTCTGAATCAACAGAGGTGGAGTTTTTTGAACTCACCGAGCAGGAAATAGAAGATTATATAACTACCGCCGAACCCTATGACAAGTCCGGCGGATATGGTATACAGGCAAAAGGCGGATTATTCGTAAAGAGAATAAACGGCGATTTCAATAATGTTGTCGGAATGCCTGTTGCCAGATTAAAAAGAGAAATAGATGAATTTTTAAATAGTGAAGAAATCAAAGAGCTTGAAAGAAACAGATAAATCAATGATCTCCAACCTCTTTACGGAGGTGGAGCATAGCTGTTTTTTCCAGTCTTGATACCTGTGCCTGACTTATGCCTATCTCACCTGCGACTTCTGTCTGAGTTTTTCCCTTGAGATAGCGCATAGTCAGGATATTTTTTTCTCTGTCAGATAATGTGCCTATAGCTTCACGCAGTGCTAAATTATTAAGCCACTGTTTGTCGTCCGTACTGTCTCCAAGTGTATCCATTACATAAACAGTGTCCGTACCGTCAGAATATACGGGTTCATATATGGAAATAGGTTCAACTATAGCTTCCAGAGCGATAACTACATTTTCGGGTGCAGTTTCGATCTCGGAGGCTATTTCATTTATTGTCGGTTCC
>CACXDE010000341.1 GCA_902766305.1 uncultured Ruminococcus sp.
ATATTGTTCCGCAAAATTTGTCATTTCACCGAGCGGCGAATATTTTTTGAATATCACCTCTCCGCCTGCGTCCGTATATATTTCAAGTGGATCGCCCTCTCTTATGCGGAGGGTTCTTCTTATTTCTTTCGGTATAACGATTCTGCCGAGGTCGTCAATGCGTCTGACTATTCCTGTTGCACGCATGGTTTATTTCTCCTTTATTGCAAATTTATTCAAGGTTAGTATTTGTAATTTGTAGGGGAATATACCGTATCAATAAAAAACCGATATCTGTCAAACGAAAAATCGATTACAGATATCGGTTTTTAATATTTTTTAGCTGACCAAGTTTATTATTTGTATTTAGGATGAGAATATCGTTTATGTTGATAATTCGTGAGATACACCCTCGCAAATATCATTTTTATCAAAAATAAGGGCAATATGATATCCTGTAGCCATCCATTGCCGCAAGGTTTTGTCGTTTCCCATTGACGAAACAGCGTTTGGTTTCCCACAGGCTTTCTCTATTTCGCTGTATGTTTTTCCTGTCAATGTACCAAGTTTTACAAATTTTTTCTGCAAATCATCTCCAGATGCTCTGACAACAGCACTAATAATAACATAGAGAATAAGACCGCCTATAATATAATACATAAAATCCATAATTGACACTCCTCAAATTTACTCTATATAGGATTAAGAATTATAACTTTTTCTGCGTTCAAAATCCTATTAGGTCATTTCTTCTATTTTCTCATCGCAATTCCTCCAATTTCTTATCTCGTGCTTTTTGACAAAACTTACACAAGCTTGCCCGACCATCAAAAGCTTTAGCCTCATCCTCAGATTCAAAAGGTGTGTAGTAGGTTTTTCCTTTTGCAAACTGACAAAAACCTCTGATATGCAGGGTATGGCTTTGCTTGTTGTACAGATACTTTTTTCCATAAAACCTCCTTTTCAGATGCTTATTTGTGTTTTAATTTACTTTCGTAACACAAATTTGTGTTTAATAATAAAATGATAACACAAAAATATGATATTGTCAATATATAATTGTGTTTTTTGCTAAAATAATAATTGTAGAAATGTATTCTGTAGGGAGGGTGTTAAATGAATAACTATAAAAGAATAAGAGATCTTCGTGAAGATGCCGACCTGACACAAAAAGATGTTGCTGAAAAACTATTTATGCACCTGACTCAATACCGCCGATATGAAACCGGGGAAAGCGAAATACCATTCAATGTTGCAATACGCCTTGCAGGATTGTACAATGTGTCTTTGGACTATATTGCAGGAATCACAAATGAAATTCGTGGACTAAGTGCTTCATCTCTTAGTGAATTGGAAACAGACCTGATCTCCGGATTTCGTCAGCTTGATTCTATCGGTAAAGGAAGAATACTTGAAAGAATTGATATTATGTTATCACTTCACAATAAATGAAATAATAATCAGCCGCTCTCGTGCAAATCAATGCAGTAGTGCGGCTGTATTTGTTTTAAAAATAGACAGTATGAAAAAGATCCTTCGCTTACGATCAGGATGACATTAGGGCAAAACTTTTGTCGTTTATTATAACTGGATAAAGCTTGCCACTACAAAAAATACCGGTCTGTCCCTTTCGGATAGACCGGTAAAATTTTAAGATTTATTCATAGACCTGCACTTCCTGCTTCAGTCTTATGGAACAACCACATAGCTATTCCGCCTGCACAGAATATTACTCCGGCTGCTAAATAAATCAGGGTCAGCTGATTGGTAGTTCCGTAAATTTCAATTACGCCCTGAATTATCGAGCCTACTGTAAGAGCCGCTATTCCGCTGTTCCAAAGACGCAGGACAGAAATACCGGGAATATTCTTATTCCTGAATAGTATTATGCTGTACGGCAGAGAACACCCGAGAAGCGGAGCAACAAAGGCAAATATCATAAAGTATGAATACACGCCGAAGCTGAATGCCTCATACACTGCCGCAAAGAATGCACAGAACAGTGCAGCAATAATGCTTCCGATGAGATGCTTTTGCAGTCTGATATTATCTGGAGATGTATACAATGTCACTCACTCCTCTTTCTTTCATTGATCTGCCGGATGTTGTCGGATAGTTGATGATTTCACCGTTGAAGTACAGGGTTGAAGAACCGCCTCCGTCAAGGTTATATGCCGTTTCCACACCGATATTCTGCATGAATGCTCCAAGCTGATACAATGATAATCCTTTGCTTGCGCTTGTTCTGCCGTCTGATACAACAAATACATAGTGACAGCTGTCTACCATTCCTATTGCTGTTCTGGGATTGCTTGCCATAGCCTTGCCGACCTCTGCATTTACAGCTACATCAACCTGACTGTTCTGTACGAGTGCCGGACCGAAGCAGAACGCCTGCCATACTCCCTGTTCAACAAGCGACTGAGCTGACTGGCTGTCGGAATTGACTATCTTCATAGTGCCGTCAGCATATACACACATGAGATCCTGTCCGTCGCTGACATCACGGAATACAACACCGTTGCGGATAACATAGCCGCTTTCCCTTGCACCATAGTAATCTCCGTTTATTGCAAGTATTGCATTATTCTGCTGAGCCATAGCCGAGGTTTTTGCAGTTACGTTTTTTCCGTAGTAATCGTTCGCAAATGCTGTTTTAATATACTCGCTGGAGGTTACTATGATATCAGCTGCATATACGGTTGTGTTTTCATAATAATATTTATACAGCTTTATGCTTGCCTGATCGTTCTGATATTCTCCTATTAGTTCAGCACCGTCAGTTGATATGGATTTGTCAGATGTCTGGGATTTTTCTGCCGCTGTTTCTGTGCTTGTTTCTTCCGACTGATCGGTTACAGCATTTTCTGTGGCTGTTTCAGAAACGGCGCTGCTGCTGTTATTAGTGTTTTTTTCAGAGCTTACAACGGAATCTGATTTGCTGGCATTTTTATTGCTGCTGAACATAGATGTATTTATCTGCTCCTGTACGTATTCCATAGGTCTGCTTATCACAAATGTGTCAAGCACAACAAACAATGTGAATGCCGCAAGCACAAAAGAAAAACAAACAGAATAAATATATTTTTTCATGCTTTTGCCTCCTTGAAAATTAAAAGCTTCTGCACCGTCCAGCTGAAGAAAAACATCACTGTTTCGGTAAATATCTTTGCAAGCATATACGGCAGTCCGGCAGCAATAAGCAGTTTAAGAATACATGTATTGAACACAAGCACCACAACTGCAAGCAGAAAATATTTAACAGCTGATTTCAGTATATGTGCCCTGCTGCCGAAAACGAAGCTCCTGTTAAGTGAAAAATTAACAGCTGCGCTGACTATTCTTGCCAGCACATTTGATAGTACTGTCATACCGGTAAGTGCCATAAGAGCACAGAAAAGACCGTAATCAATTAAAAAGCTCAGAAACGATGAAGCAGAAAATTTGAGTATCTCCTTGTAAATTTTAAATGAATCTCTGACAGGATGAAAGTGTGAGGATGAATTATTGTCAAGATATACGGTTTTTATAGGCAATTCCTCTGCATTTATTTTCTGCTGCCGGAGATGAAGCAGAACATTCATTTCATATTCATAGCGTTCGCCCTCTACTGAAAGCATATAATCAGTCAGTCCGCTGCTGAATGCCCTCAGACCTGTCTGTGTATCATATATTTTCATCCCGGTAGCAAGACGGAAAACGACCCTTGTTATACCGTTTCCCATTCGGCTTCTGAGAGGTGCATCTTTGCCTATTATCCTGCTGCCAAGGATAAGACAACCGGTTTTTTCCTGTGCTTTTTCACAAACCATAAGAATATCCTTTGGCATATGCTGACCGTCTGCATCAGCAGTGACAATGACATAGGGGACATCAAATGTATTTTTTATATATTCTATCCCTGTTTTCAGCGCAGCACCCTTGCCCCTGTTGTTTTCATGAACAAGTACCCTCGCCCACTGTGAAACAGCAGTGAATATAGGTTCATGTTCTGCTTTGCTTCCGTCATTTACGACTATTATTGTAAGCTCCATTTCATGTAAAGTCTTTACAAGCTCAACAAGCTTTTTATCCGGACAATATGCCGGTATCAATACTATTTTTTTGCTTTGTATAGTCATAACTATCACCTCTGATTGTTTGTGTGCATAGGCGGCAGACTACTCTCTGTCTGTAAAAGATTATATGCCTGCTTGTAGGAATCCGAGTGGAAGAAAAATGAAATATAATTGAATTTAAGATTGAATTTTTTCAATGTTAGCCGAAGGATAGTAAAGCTCAGAGCTAAGAGTGCAGGGTTCAGAGCTTGTACTTTCTAATCCTATATAAAACTAAAGTCTGTATTTTATACGGTACGTTTGAAACTATAAAAGAATAATAAAGTTTGATATGCAATGCTCTTAGCCCTGAACTCCTAAGTGTAAAATTATACTGTACA
>CACXDE010000342.1 GCA_902766305.1 uncultured Ruminococcus sp.
AACCAATAGGCAACGCTTTCCAGAGTGCTATGTACAAGAAGCTTGCAGCCAGAAACAATAAACAGTCTGATTAAACAGTCACAACCTAATATTTAACACATAATAATAACCGCAGCATTTTGACAAAATCATTACGCTGCGGTTTTTCTGTTTTAATTTTATCCATTGTAGTCATAGAACAATTTATCAAGCAGCCTGTCAAGCCCTTGTCTGTCTCCGAAAGCAGCCTTAATAAAAGTACCAATATTACTAAACATAAGCTTAAAATACAGCCAGTCGCCCATATGATCATACTTTCTTGTTGAGTTGATGAGCACATTTTCACGAAGTACTGTATATTTCTTTCCAAGACGTTTTCCGTATGCTTTCAGCACCTTAGCTGTTGCAGCATCCTCCATAGCCTTCTTCTCCACAAATCCGCCTACTGCCTGAAATGTCGCTTTCTCCGCCCAGAAAATACCGCAGTAAAGCCCTGTAACAGCAAAAGACACCCTACACATCAGATCGTTCAGACGCAGAGGAAAGGAATACCGCTCAAAACGTATCGGAGAACCTCCGCCTATGTATTTACCTGTTTCAAGCAGAGCGGCTATCTCACTGAGAGTACCATCCGTCATACGATTATCACAGTCGATCGTTACGATAATATCGCCGTTTGCATTGAATATTCCTGTATTCCTTACCTTGGCAATACACCTGTCATAATTTTTCAACACCCTGGCTCCACACCTTACAGCTATCTCCTCCGTTTTGTCCGTACAGCGGTTGCAGACAACAATAATCTCTACAGTTCCGCCGTAATGCTCAGCAGCTTTATTTATGGAACTGATACACCCTTCTGCATATTTTTCTTCATTATGAGCCGGAATTATAACAGAAATGCTTTTCATAAAAATCCCCTCCTCCGGCACTGAGCATATCTGCCGTATTATTTATAGCGATACAATAAAATAAACGCACCGAAAGTAACGTTTTCAATGCCTCCGGCGGCCAGGGCTTCTCACCCTTGACCCGCAATTTTTTTGCAATTATTATTTTGGATTGCTATAATATTAGTACTACTTTTTATCGCCGTTTTCTGACGGTTTCGGTTTTACCACAAGCACCTTTGATATTCTCCTGTTCTCTATCTCCTGAACTGTAAATCTTGTACCGTTTATCACAACAGAGGGATGCTCTCCGCTCTTCGGAATATGCCCCATACGGTCAAGCATAACTCCGGCTATTGTATCGTCAGCCTCGTCCTCAAAATCAAGACCTGTCAGGCCGCTGATCTCATCAAGAGAGGTTGAACCTGAGACAGAGAAGCTCCTGTCATCTACCTTCTGTATTTCCTCATCCTCGTTATCATATTCGTCCTGTATGCTGCCGACAATGGATTCTATGAGGTCTTCCATTGTTATTATTCCGCCCGTTCCTCCAAATTCATCGACAACGACAGCTATCTGAATCTTATTCTCAGTCATGTATTCAAACATTTCGCTGCACCTTTTTGATTCAGGAACAAAAATCGCTTCTTTTATTATTTCTCCTGTGACTGATTTTTCCTGAATATCTGAATACACATATTTCAGCAGATCCTTGACATACAGAATACCTACTATATCATCAATATCCTCTCCATAAACAGGCAGCCTTGATTTTCCGCTGTCCATCGCTTTCTTTGCTGCTTCTGTTACAGGCGAACCAGATCTGACGGCGACAACATCCTTGCGGTGAGTCATTACTTCATCAACGCATCTGTCATCAAATTCAAATACATTTTCTATCATATCCTTGGTGTTCTCTTCAATAGCACCCTTTTCTTCGCCTTCATCTACCATGAGAAGTATCTCTTCTTCAGTACGCTGATTCTGATCGTTCAATGTTTTTTTTCCTGAAATCTTTGTTATCATATCAGACAAGATATCGGTGAGCCAGGAAAACGGCGCAAATATTGAAGACGCAAATATGTAAAGTCCGGCATTCTTTATCAGCAGATCCTCACGTTTATGCCTGCCCGATTTTTCTCCGGTCTGTACACCAAATAAATAAAACAGCCAAATTACAATCAGAATCGTAAGAAACAGAACCAAAGCACTTACCGGCATGTAATAGCTTCCGGAAACAAGATTGTAAATACACTTGTCACTCAGCCCGAAAACACATATTGTTCCGGTAAATATCCCGAAAATCATCGAAATGACCATTCCGCAGCGGCATCGTTTTAATATCCTGTCCTCGTTATCAAGTATTTTAAGAGCCTTAACCGCTTTCTCTTCCCCATGCTCAGATTTTTTTCTTACCTCATTCACAGATGTTGCATCAATTGCGCCTATGCACCCTGCAAATATAAAACATACCGCAAAGAAAAATAATGTCAGCACTATTTTCACTGCCAATGACTCTGTATTTGTATTCATCAGCCACTGTATTATATTTTCCTCAATGCCGCCATTCATTAAAATACACCTCTGAATTTTTTATACATATTTATAATACGGGAAAAAAACATATATGTCAATCTAATTTGACTTTTTTATATAAATATGATACAATTTCTTTGAATTTAAATCAGTTATAGTAAACGACAAAAGTTTTGCCCCAATGTCATCCTGAGCGTAAGCGAAGGATCTTTTTCACAAAAGCAACGTAATCGGAAAGATTCTTCGTCGCTGCGCTCCTCAGAATGGCAGGGAGGAGAAATATTTTTCAGGGCTGACAATAGAACTTTATAAATGACGTTTATTATAATATATATGTTGAGGGAGGGTCGTTAATGTCTCTTAAAAAACTTTTTGGAAAAAATATCGCTCCAAGCTGCGAGTACTGTCTGTATGTGGTAAAAAGAAAAGGCAGTAATCCTGTATGCAGATATGGTCTTCCGTCAGAAGATAAGGTATGCGGAAAATATGCCTACGATCCTCTCAAAAGAGAACCAAGAGTCCGCCCGAATCTGCCTAAATTCACGGCAGAAGACTTCAAGCTTTAGTGAGGTGCAAAAATGCTTTCTAATTTTCATACACATACTGAAAGATGCAAACACGCATACGGTACAGAAGCAGATTATGCAGAGACTGCGTATACAATGGGGCTTGGCATACTGGGATTTTCCGATCACGGTCCATTTCCGGACGAGGATATGGGTTACAGAATGGACTTTAATGAGCTGCCCTTATATCTTAGCGAAATTGACAAGCTTTCAGAAAAATATAAGGGAAAAATACAGCTCTATAAAGGTCTTGAGATAGAATACCATCCGAAGTATATGGATTATTACCGGCAGCTGTATGATAAATTCAATATGGAATACCTTGCTTTGGGAGAACATATGTTTACAAGCACCGGCGGTAAGGTAAAAAATATTTTCTTTGCGGAAAGTACCAAGGACTATATTGAATATGCTGAAAATATTGCTGCTGCGCTTGAAACAGGGTTATTCACATTTATAGCGCATCCTGATATTATGTTCCTGAATCTTCATCCGCACGATAAAAACTGCGACAAAGCCTGTGATATTATACTCAGCACTGCTGAAAAATATGATGTTCCGCTTGAGCTTAATGCTAACGGTATCAGACGGGGACCACGGATGTATCCGGAGGGCATGAGACTGCCCTATCCGTATGACAGATTCTGGAAACAGCTCAGCGGCAGCAAGCAAAGAGTAATTATCGGCTCTGACTGCCATACGCCAGAACAGATAAGAGATAACTCTGTAATCGCCGCCGAAAAAATGTGCATGGAGCTTAATCTTAATGTAATTGATAATATTTTCACAAGGAGCTGAATATGGATTGAATAATACCTTCAGAAAAATTATAAGTATATTGATTATACTAACTGTTTCAGCGTCGCTCTGCGCCTGCAATGAACAACACGAAAATACGGAAAATAATAGTTCTGCTGTTTCGTCCTCAGCTCTGGAATCAGAAGCCGGAGAACAGTCCGATATACTGTCAGAAACAGAAATTAGCAGTAATAGCCAGATCACATCAGATACCGCACCTTCATCATCTCTGACATCAGAAGCTTCAAAAAAGACTGATCATTCATCAGATTCAGAAAAAAATGATAACAGCCGTGCTTCATCATCTGTATCCGTTAATTCAGATAATCCGAAAAAAGTTACTGTTTCCTACGAAACAAATAATCAGAACGAAAGCCATGCTTCATCAGCTATCACCCCATCTTCGGCATCCGATAATTCAGGTAAAAACGAACTTTCGTCAGTATCAGGAAGCTATGATAACAGTGATGTTCCCTCTGATTGGAAGGACAACGGTATCTTTTCGCCGTATTACAGAAAAGCTTACCAGAAGATGAAGAAAATGACTACCGAAGAAAAGGTCGGTCAGATAATACTTGCAAGATGTCCTGATGATGATAATTACTTCCAGACAGCAAAGAATTATCACCTTGGCGGCTATGTTCTGTTCTACAGCAATTTCAAGGATAAAAACCGGGATGATGTGATCAGATTCACAAGGACTCTTGTTGAATCTCAGGACGTTCCTATGATAATTGCCTCTGATATGGAGGGAGGCACTGTAAACCGTCTTGACGGGCTTACAGATATCACAGATGAAGAATTTCTATCTCCAAGGGAGTTATTCGATCAGGGCGGAATGGAAGCAATAAAAAAGGACGCAGTAAAAAAATCTTTGCTTCTGAATGATCTCGGTATAAATACAAATCTTGCGCCTGTTTGCGATATCTGCACAGGAGAA
>CACXDE010000343.1 GCA_902766305.1 uncultured Ruminococcus sp.
AATTCAATGTACAATGTTCAATGTGCAATGTACAATGTACAATGATGACGTACCAGACTTTTTTCTTCTCTCGATGCTCTAAAAGCTCGCCCCGCTTGTCATTCTGAGGAGCGGGGGTGTTGTTAAGAGTGGGGATGCTTTTTAACTTGCCGGTAACGATGAAACCTGTTATTATCAGAAACTAAAGCGACGAAGAATCTTTCCGATTATACTGCTTTTGTGAAAAAGATTCCTCACTGCGTTCGGAATGACAACAGGGTAACTATTATGAAAAAAATCCTTCGCTGCGCTCAGGATGACAGGTTCGCAAAGCTCTGAGCTCTGCACTCTGAGCTCTGCACTCTGAGCTTTGAGCTTACAACTGATAACTTACCAAAAGGAGAATGAATATGAATGATTATAAGAATGCAATTGAAATAAACGGGCTTACAAAAAAATATGACGGGTTTACCCTCGACAATATCAGCTTCAATGTTCCAAAGGGAAGCATAATGGGCTTCATCGGACAGAACGGCGCAGGCAAAACAACAACAATAAAGCTTCTTCTCAACCTCATAAAAAAAGACAGCGGTACAATAAAAATGCTCGGCCTTGACAATGATAAAAATGAAAGAGAAATAAAAAGTCAGATATCAGCTGTTTTTGATGAGCTGCCCTTCCATGACCTGCTCAACGCAAATCAGTTATCGGTTATACTTTCGGATGTTTTTGAGGGCTGGGACAAAAATACATATTTCAATTATCTTGACAGATTTTCACTCCCCAGAAAAAAGAAATTCGGTGAATTTTCCAAGGGCATGAAAATGAAGCTCCAGATATCCGCAGCTCTTTCTCACGGCGCAAAGCTGCTTATTATGGACGAGGCAACTACAGGTCTTGATCCTGTTGTAAGAAATGAAATACTTGATATTTTTCTTGAATATTTGCAGGACGAAAACAACTCGATACTGCTTTCAAGCCATATCACTACCGACCTTGAAAAAATAGCCGACAGCGTTACATTTATAGATAAGGGGAAAATACTTCTCAGCGGCGGAAAGGACGATATTGTAGAAAGTCATGCCCTGCTGAAATGCAAAAAGTCCGAATATAAAGAAATTGCCCCCGAGGATTATATCAGCGCAAGGCTTACGGATTTCGGCGCAGAGGTAATGATGCCGGACAGAGAAAAAGCCGTTTCAAAATACAGCGGTCTTACAATAGACAATACTACCCTTGAAGAGATAATGCTTTTCTATGTAAGACGTGACAAGAAGGAGTGGAACTGATGAAGGGGCTTATCTATAAAGAGATCGTTCTGACAAAAAAAACGCTTATAATGGGATTTGTATACAGTCTTATGGCTGCTGTAATGCTTCTTCTTGTGAGGATAAGCATGATATGCGGCAACCTTGCAAACAGTGAATCGCTTCCCAGCTTAGAGAGAAATAATTACATTTTTCATTATATACCCTGTATCATTTTCATATGCGCTCTTGCCGGAAACAGCGGCGATATGTATTCAGACGATAAAACAGGCTGGACGAGATTTATCCGCACAACAACAATAACCCCGAAACAGATAGTACTGTCAAAAATGATATCAAAGTCATTGATAATATCTGCCGCTTATGTACTAAGTCTGATATATATTGTACTCCTGTGCCTGTTCTCCGGCGACAGTCTTACAGCGGATATGATAGGAAATATTACCGCCATATTTTTCGGGGGCGCAGCCGCAACACTTTTCAGTATCATGCTTGCTTTTATTTTCAGAAAAAAACAAATCGCTGATTTTATATTTATGGCAGTTTTCGGCGGTCTGGAGGTTGCATGGGCTGTAAATATGATTATGAAGATGGATGAAATGGAAGGCGTAAGCGATGACTTTGATCTGCTTGATTTTTTCCGGACTGAATACGGCTGGATAGAAAATTATTTTCTCATAATTGCATTTCTTCTTGCAGTCATAGCGGCGGTATGCTGTTACTTTGCGTCAGTAAAATTCATTAAGGGGAGGGAAATATAATGTTCGGATTGCTTTACAAGGAAATTATCGTACATAAAAAGCAGCTTATCATGATATCTCCCGTACTTATCTTTTTTACCGGATGGTGTATAGTACCTCCTATAGCTACTCCTGACCTTAACGAATGGGAGCTTATACTTGTGCTTACGCTTTGCAGCATTACCGTCATGCTTACTCTTGCAATGTTTGAGATGGGAATATTTGAAGCAGACGAAATAAAAAAATGGCAGGCATATATTGCATCAACACCCGATGGTATAAAAAATCAGATAGCGTCAAAATATGTTTTCAACGCTGTTCTTTCCTGTTCAATAGTGTCAATACTTACAATAGTATATCAGGCGGCAGGAGCTGCAAACGGAACAGATGTAACTATGGCTGAAATAATTCTCATGCAGTTTTTATGGATACAGCTTTTCATCCGTGCATTGGAAACTCCGTTTATAATACGCTTCGGCAGCAAACAGGGAAATCTTATACGCATGATACTCATCGGAGCAATATTGTTCGGCTTTATAGTATACGGACTTTTCGGCGACCTTTCGGTATTCGGTTCATTAAAGGATTTTCTTGAATGGGTCAAAGATTTTCTTACAAAGAGCAATAACTATATCCTTATGCTTACACCTGCTGTAACATGGATATTATATTACATTTCCTACCGTATTTCATGCCGTCTGTATCTGAAGGGGGGAGATTACTATGACAAATAACAGGATAGCCTCCGGGGGCTTGATTACGGTCAAAAGGCTTGCAATATTTCTATTTCTTTCCTTCGGACTGACATTTGCTATGTTCTTCATTTACGTTGCAAATTTCGGCTGGACGATAGAAACGGACTGGTACGGTGCTATGGCGGCGGCAGCAATGCTTATACCGACAATTGCAAATATCCTGACAAGAATAATAACCAAGGAAGGACTTGACGGTCTCCTGCTGTCGATAAAACCCAAGGGAAATATGAGGTATTTTGTAATAGCGCTTGCAGGACCCATTGTCTGCGGAATAATAATAGCCGTATTATCTGCGCTGTTTCTTCTGCCGGATGGAAGTCTCGGCAATATGATAAGTAATATTGATGTACCTGAATTTCTTGCGACATCCGTATATCTGATCGGTGTGACGATAGCCGGAACACTTCTCGGCTTCGGAGAGGAATTTGGCTGGCGGGCATATATGACACCCAAATTTGAGGAGCTGTTCGGCTGCGGCGAAAAAGAAACAAAAGCCGGACGAATACTGTCTCAGACGGCTGTATTTCTTATAGGCGGCACATTATGGGGCTTGTGGCATGCGCCGATAATAGCCTGCGGTCACAATTTCGGAACAGACTATCCGGGTTATCCGTGGCTCGGCATAGTGCTTATGTGCATTTCGTGCATATGCTTCGGTGTTTACCTTACTTCGCTGACTAAGGCAAGCGGTTCAGTACTTCCGGCGGCTCTTGCACATATGTCAATAAACAACATATGCGGTGCAGTATCCTCAATGCTGCTTGGAAAGATAGAATTAGAACAGGACATGACCGGACAGATTTCAAGCGGTCTGGCATACCCTCTTATCCTGATGAGCGTAATGTCCGCATTTTTCCTCATAACAGGTATTACCATCTATAAGCTCAGGGTTAAGAGCTAAGAACTCAGTGAATGACACATCCGGCTTTATTCTCCTTTTTGGCGTTTAAACGTACCCGACAAATGCAAAGCTCAATTATAGTTTTTTAGGAAGGGGGTCTGGGGGATAACCCTTTGTTTTCAAACAAAGGGTTTCACCCAGGGTGGCACTGCTGGTCACCGGTCATTAAAAGGTCTTGTAATGTGCAAGAAAATATGGTAAAATAGAGATGTAATAATCCGGAGAATTGCCGGACAAAATGAACCGCAGACAGGTGATAAAATATGGCAGTAAAAAGAATTTTTGTGGAAAAACGTAAGGGCTTCGATGTAGAAGCCGGAAACATGACAGCAGATATCAGGAAAAGTCTTGGTATTACGGCTGTTGAAGATGTCCGTATAATTAACCGCTATGATATCAGCGGTATTGACGGAGAAGATTTTGAAAAGGCTAAGAAAACTATCCTCAGCGAAACTAACGCAGATACCGTCTATGACGAGGTACTGCCGGAGGATAAGGACTACCGCATTTTCGCTATGGAATATCTCCCCGGTCAGTACGATCAGAGAGCGGATTCAGCTGCACAGTGCGTTCAGCTGCTCACTCAGGGTGAAAGACCTCAGGTAGTATCTGCCAAGGTTATAGGCATTAAGGGCAATGTAACAGATGATGATATTGCTAAGATAAAGCACTATCTGATAAACCCGGTGGAGTCTCGGGAAGCTTCTCTTGATAAACCCGGATCACTGGACATGAAGGCTGATGTACCGGCTGATGTCGCAGTTGTTGAAGGCTTTACAGCATGGGATGACGATCAGATGTCACAGTACTTTAACAGCATGGGATTTGCTATGACTTTATCTGATCTCAAATTCTGCCGTGATTATTTCCGTGACGACGAACACAGAGATCCGACAGTTACCGAGCTTCGTGTAATAGATACATACTGGTCAGACCACTGCCGCCACACGACCTTCCTTACAAGACTGGAAAAAATTGAAATTGAAAAATCAGAGCTTTCCAAAACCATTGAGGATGCACTTGCACTTTACTATGAAAGCAGAGAGGAAATATACGGAAAAGACAGCACAAGAGACGTATCACTTATGGATATGGCTCTTGTCGGAATGAAGCTGCTTAAAAAGAAGGGGCTTATCCCCGACCTCGACCAGAGCGACGAGATAAATGCCTGCTCCATTGAAGTACCCGTCACCATTGACGGCAAAACTCAGCAATGGCTCGTCCAGTTCAAAAATGAAACTCACAACCATCCGACAGAGATAGAACCCTTCGGCGGTGCTGCTACCTGCCTCGGCGGTGCTATACGTGATCCGCTTTCAGGACGTGCATATGTCTATCAGGCAATGCGTGTAACAGGTTCTGGCGATCCTACTGTACCTTTTGAAAAAACCATGGAAGGCAAGCTCCCTTCAAGAAAGATAACTACAGGCGCAGCTGCCGGATACAGCTCCTACGGAAACCAGATAGGTCTTGCAACTGGTCAGGTTGTTGAGCTTTACGACCCCGGCTATGCTGCAAAGAGAATGGAAATAGGTGCGGTTATCGGCGCTTCACCAAAGGAAAATGTCGTAAGAGGCGTTCCCTCGCCTGATGATGTAATAGTACTTCTCGGCGGACGTACCGGACGTGACGGCTGCGGCGGCGCAACAGGCTCTTCAAAGGCTCATACAATGGATTCAATAGAGACTTGCGGCGCAGAGGTTCAGAAGGGTAATCCTCCTACTGAAAGAAAAATTCAGAGACTTTTCAGAAATAAAACAGTTTCAACAATGATAAAGCGCTGTAATGACTTCGGCGCAGGCGGCGTATGCGTTGCTATCGGCGAGCTTGCTGATGGTCTTACTGTTGACCTTGACAAAGTGACAAAGAAATATGACGGTCTTGACGGTACAGAGCTTGCTATCTCTGAATCACAGGAGAGAATGGCTGTTGTACTCGAATCCACAGACGTTGATAAATTCATCGCAGAGGCAGACAAAGAAAATCTTGAAGCTGCTGCTGTTGCTGTAGTTACGGAAAATCCCCGTCTTGTAATGCACTGGAGAGGAAAGACTATTGTTGACCTCAGCAGAAAATTCCTCAACACAAACGGCGTAACACAGGTTGCTCAGGCTTATATAACTGCTCCTGACGCAGAGAAGAATTACCGCACACAAGCGCCTGAAATTCTTAAAGATAAGGATATTTCAGAAAGCTTCAAAGCTAACCTTGAAAGACTTGAAGTCTGCTCTCAGAGAGGACTTTGTGAACGCTTTGATGCAAGTATCGGCGCAGCTACCGTTATGATGCCATTCGGCGGAAAGACACAGCTTACTCCGGAAGAAGCAATGGCAGCTAAGATTCCGCTTCTTGAAGGAAATACAGATGACGCAACAGCTATGTCATATGGCTATATCCCCGGTATAGCAAAATGGAGTCCCTTCCACGGCGCTGCATTTGCTGTAACAGAGTCGCTTTCAAAGCTTCTTGCAATCGGTGCTGACCCGCTTACTGCAAGACTGACATTCCAGGAATATTTTGAAAGACTGCATGATGTTCCCTCACGCTGGGGCAAGCCGGCGGCTGCTTTGCTTGGCTCGCTTGTCGCTCAGATAAAGATGGGTCTGCCGTCAATAGGCGGTAAGGACAGTATGTCCGGCTCATTTGAGGATTTAGATGTTCCGCCTACACTTGTAAGCTTTG
>CACXDE010000344.1 GCA_902766305.1 uncultured Ruminococcus sp.
CGGCAGCTTTTATTATAGGCGCAGTAACAAAATTGACTACAGCTAAAAGTGTTGTTACCACCAGACATATGCAGGTAAGAACTATTATTGGTTTTAATATATCTTTCATACCTTGACACCTCCTGTAAGAGGCTTCTGTTTCGTCAGCTTTGAAATATAAGGTGTGAGGATATTCATAAGAAGTATGGAGTAGGATACGCCCTCAGGCAGATTGCCCCAGAAACGGATGAGTATTGTAACAAGTCCGCAGCCCACACCAAATATGATCTTGCCCCATTTTGTCGAAGGAGTTGTAGCGTAATCTGTCGCCATGAAAAATGCGCCGAGCATCAGACCGCCTGAAAGCAGCTGATAAAGAACATCCTTTCCGCAGATGAGCGACATAAGCGCAACAGTGGCGATAAATGCCACCGGTGTATGCCATGAAATAATCCCTCTGACAAGCAGATATATACCGCCGAGGATTATTGCCAAAGCGCAGGTTTCGCCGAGACATCCGCCGTGATGACCTAAAAACAGTGTAAGGTAATCGGGCATAAATTCTGTCTGACCCTTTGCAGCAGCTGAAAGCGGCGTTGCGCCTGTTATAACATCAGTCTGATAAACAGAGGAGCTCCAGTTTATTGGATCAGACCAGTTCGACATTGAGCCGGCAAAAGCCACAAGCATTATAATTCTTGCAGTAATAGCCGGATTTGCGAAATTCTGACCTATACCGCCGAAAAGCTGCTTTACAACGATTATCGCTGCTATACTTCCGATAACCGCCTGCCATATCGGTATTGTTACCGGAAGATTGAATGCAAGAAGAAGTCCCGTAACAATAGCGGAAAGATCACAAACAGTATTTTCACGCTTACAGAGCTTTTCAAACAAAAATTCCGATGCAGCACATACACCTACACAAACTGCCTCTACAACTAAAGCTCTGAGACCAAATATGATAACGGAGGCTATTGCTGCCGGCAAAAGAGCTATTATGACATCAAGCATGATATTCTGAGTGGTTCTTTTAGACGAAAAGTGAGGTGAAACATTAGAAATAAGTTTAGCCATCATTTACCCTCCTTTTCAGCTTCTGCCTTTTTCTTTGCCTGATATGCACGAAGCTTTATTTTAGCAAGCTTATTTGTCTGTACCAGCGGACGGTTTGCCGGACAGACATAGCTGCAGCATCCGCATTCCATGCACAGATCAACACAAAGCTTTTCAAGATCCTCTCCCCTGTCAAGCTGATAAGCCTTAGCTATCTCTCTCGGTTCAAGACGGAAGGGGCAGTGCGACAGACAGGCACCGCAGTTTATGCAGGCTGTCATTTTACGGGGAGCCGCTTCCTTTTCATCCATTGCGATAACAGCATTTGTATTTTTCAGAACAGGTTCTGCGTCGCTCGGTACTGCTATACCCATCATAGGTCCGCCGTAAAGAATTTTTCTCGGTTCACTCTTATATCCGCCGGCTGCTTCAATCAGATCAGCAATTGATGTACCTATCGGTGCTATCACATTCTTAGGTTCTTTTATAGCTGAACCGTCAACGGTAATACATTTCTCGACAAGCGGTATACCGTCCTCCAGATAATGACCTATAAACGCAAGTGTTGTGACATTGATCACCACAGCGCCTACGTCAAGAGGAAGACCGCCCTTGGGTATTACGCGCCCCATAGTATTGAAAACCAGAACCTTTTCACCGCCCTGCGGATAAATTGAAGGCAGAACGTGTACCTCAACATCATCTGTCTTTGAGGAAAGCTCCTGCATTTTCTTTATAGCGTCCTTCTTATTGTTTTCTATACCTATAATGAACCGCTTCACCTTCATATGCTTTCTGAGAGCGTCTATGCCTTTGAAAACATAATCGCCGTTATCCATCATTGTACGGGTATCAGACGTAATGTAGGGTTCACATTCAGCGGCATTAATGACCACAGCCTCTACCTTTTCGAGATCCTTTACGCTAAGCTTTACGAATGTCGGGAAGCCTGCGCCGCCCAGACCAACTACTCCGCTTGCCTTTACAGCTGTTTTCAGAGTTTCAAAATCAGTTACCTTCGGTGCTTTTACATCTTCCGATAAAGTCTGCTGACCATCGCTCTCGATAGTTATGCACTGTATCTTCATTCCCATTGACGAAATCATTTCATCAACTTTCGTCACCTTTCCGGATACGCTTGCATGAATAGCCGATGACACAAAGCCGTCAGGCTCGCCTATGAGCTGACCGACCTTTACAGCATCACCTTTTTTCACTATAGGCTTAGCCGGTTTGCCTATGTGCATTGACATAGGTATGGCAACAGTTTTGGGGACAGGAATACGTACAGGCTCACAGTCTGCTGTGTTCTTCTTATGCGGCACTTTTGTACCGTGAAGTTTCATATCCATTCCTCCGATTCCTTTTTTTCCTTAATGTGCGGATAAATAATATGATCTTTCAATAATATGCTTTCTCTGGCAATCATAAAACCACATATATCAGCACAATCGTACTTAATTATACTACAAAAAACTAATTTCGCCAATATTTGAATTGCATATATTTTTATTCTTTTTTTATATAAAATAGCAATAAAATGTTTATAAAACGAACAAAAAAAGAAAAGACTGCCATGATATACACAGCAATCCTCTTTTTTATACATTTATTTCTTTGTCGAACTGTTTCCGACAACAAGTATAGTACCGTCACTCTGAAGTCCGACAGTATGATATGAACCGGCGGACACAGCTATTATATTTTTCCATCCCTGTACATTACACTGACCGTCATTATTATATCCAACAGCCACAACAGTACCGTTTCTTCTGAGACCTACGGTATGGTAATCTCCTGCGGATACTGCTATGATATCTCTCCAGCCCTCTACATTGCATCTGTCCCTGTAATTATCGCCGACAGCGACTACTGTACCGTTTCTTTTCACACCGAATGTATTGAATCTTCCGGCGGAAATACTTACTATATCCGTCCAGCCCCCGACATTGCACTGACCGGCATTATTGTACCCTGTTGCAACGACAGTTCCGTTGCTTCTCAGACCGACAGTATGAAGATGTCTTGCTGATATCATCCTGATATTTGTCCAGCTGCCTACATTACATTGTCCGTCATTGTTCCTGCCCACCGCTAAAACCGTTCCGTTTCTTTTAAGACCCACTGTATGGTAGAAGCCTGCCGCAATTGCAACGATATCAGTCCAGCTTTGAGTATCACACTGTCCCCCGATATTATTTCCTGCTGTAATAACAGTGCCGTTCTCTCTCAGACCTACGCTGCAAAAATTACCGGCTGCGACCTCACGTATGTTAGTCCAGTTTTTGACATAAAGCTGACCGTATTTATTATCCCCCGTACCGGAAACTGTTCCATCACTGTATGTCATAAGAGTAATATTTTCTCCGGCAGATATAGATGTCACTGCTCGTGCCGGTTTTGGCTGAGGAGCACTTACAGTTTCAACAGCTTTCACTTCTTTCAGAGTACCCGTAAAAACTGATTCTTTATTGTCAATAACAGCAATTGTGGAATACGGACCGGCAAACAAATCTGTAACATTCTCCCATTTTCCCACATCGCATTGTCCGTGATCATTATTTCCTATAGCAATAACCCTTTTATTTACAGTCAGCATTGCAGCATGTTTTTTTCCGCTTACAATTTTTTTAACCAGATCTATACCCTTTAGTATTCTTTTCTGTTTTCCATCGTCCATTATGTATTCAACTGTCCCGTCATCTCTAAGCAGCAGAGCACAGTCACCAAAAAATACGGCATCTGCACTTATTTTAAGATTTTCCCTGATTATTCCTTTTATTTCTTCGTCAGACAAATAATACAGTGATTCCACTTCAACTTTCTCCATAATCGCCAACCTCCTTGTCAAAAGAATCCTACCACTAATTATATAATACCACAAAATTTCTCTGCGGTCAACCGGCGAGCCGCCGGACCCTTAATGTGAAACTTTTTTCGTTTATCATAGTAATTCGGAAACTGCTAACTATAGTTTTACATTTTTTTAGTGCCAGCGTGACTCTGAACCCTTAATGTGAGGCTTCTTTCTTTTTACATAGATTTCAGGCAATGTTGCTAATTATAATTTTACACTAAACAGCGTGCCGTACCCGAGCCAGCGGAGTGCCAACACAGAAATCAATTTTTGCCAACACTCCTTGGGTGAAACCCTTTGTTTGAAAACGAAGGGTTATCCCCCAGACCCTCTTCCTAAAAAAACTATAATTTTTTTAAAGAGAGCTATAGTAATTTTGCCCTGCCAACTATAATTGACATATAGACCAAGTACAACAGAAAATAATTTTTATTGATAATAACAATAATATGTGTTACAATTGTATAAAAGTCAAGATACAATTTCAAAAAATAATAAATGAGGTGTTGATTTTGGATAACAATATTTCTTCGTTCCTTCTTTGGGGCGAGTGGACAATAACAGAACAGATCAGCAAAACACAGCTCAGTTCGGTATATAAGGCACAAAAACAAAAGAATGATAAAAAAATAAATTCAAACGTGAAATATATTTCTGTTCCTCCTGAAAAAAACAATGCTGCCTCAGAAAACGGTGCATTCACAGCAGATTTATCCGACAAGCTGCGTGATAATGTATTAGGTGAAATAATAACCTGCTACGCTCTGAGAGGACATCCGAATATTGTGTCATATGAAGACCATTGCTGTCTTCCGAAAAAAGACGGCAGCGGATATGATATCTTTATCCGCACTGAAAATCTTTATCCGCTTTCTTCTTACATGAACAAGCAAAATATGACAGAAAAGGAGATCATACAGCTTGGTATAGATATATGCTCAGCCCTTGAAGCACTTGAGGAAAGAAAATCAACAGGCAGCGGTATCAGACTGACAGATATTTATATAAATTCATCCGGTGTTTATCAGCTCGATATATTCAATGAAAAAAGAGCGTTTTCCGATATCTCTGCAAATTCAGGCAGCAGCTACCAGTATATGTCTCCGGAAATGCTCAGAAATGAAAAAACTGATATAACCGCCGATATTTATTCCTTGGGGCTGATACTTTACAGACTTGTCAACAACAAGCTTCCTCCGTTTGCTTCGGCAGATAACATCAATGATGACGCAGCTATTCCCCAGGCATATGATATAAGACGTCTTGGAGGAGAAAAAATACCTCTCCCTTCAAACTGTCATGATCACAGACTTTCTGAGATCATCATGAAAGCATGTGAGTCTGACAAACACAGCCGTTACAAATCTCCAAAGTCTATGAAGGAAGCATTTAAAGCATTACAAAATGGCACAGCTGCCACCTGTTCAGCCCCGCACAAGACAGAACCGCCCATGCAGCAGCCAACACAGGTAATACCGGCATATTCGCCTGCAAGTTCTTCCGCTCAAAATAACAGACAGCAGACTCCAAACTACAGCAGACATGATTCCCGTCCGAATAATCAGCCAATGTATGCGCAGTATATGAACCAGCCAAAGCAGCAGACATATGCTGAAAAAAACGCTCAGATAAAGCAGGCTGAAAGCAATAAAAAGCTAAGGATAATTCTTATTGCTTCAACAGCGGCGATACTTATTCTGATACTGATAATCATAATACTTGCAACCTCTAAACAGCCGCCGAAGCCGGACGAAAAACAAACAAGCAGTACATCAGCTTATGAAAGCTCCGATGACGATCTTTCTTATATCAAAAAGAGTACGATAGATCAGATAAGAAACAGCGTGGATAAGAACAATTACCATTCAGAACAATACGAAGAAATAATTACTATACTGAATGATTATGAAAGAAAAATACAGTACGCCAAGTCTGAATCTGAGATATATGAGCTGTACAGTCAGGCAATTGATGATATCAGTAAGATCAAAACCTCGACAGAAGCTGACGCAGAGGAAAGTGAAAGAAGAGAGTCAGAGAGAGAGGCTGAGGAATCCTCAAGAGCCGAAGAGTCAAGAAAGGCCGCTGAGGAATCATCACGGGCAGAGGCTTCAAGGTTGGCAGAAGAAGAGGAATCCAAGCGAGCTGAAGAATCAAGAAAGGCTGCTGAAGAATCCTCAAAAGCAGAAGAATCAAGAAAAGCTGCCGAAGAATCCTCAAAAGCAGAAGCGTCAAGAAGGGCTGCCGAAGAATCCTCAAGAGCAGAAGCGTCAAGAAGGGCTGCCGAAGAATCTGCAAGAGCAGAAGAATCAAGAAGAGTTGCTGAGGAATCCAGAACAATTCATGTTGACACGGACTATTTTTCGCTTGATCTTCCTGCCGTATCAGAAACAGGCTTCTATTATGAATACGACAGCAACAGCATTTCATTTTACGATCAGTACAATTATGATTTAGCAAAAACAAGCAGCAGCGGAAACGGATGGATATACACTGTCAAATGTTATAATCAAGCCGATTCTTCATGGAAAAAACTTCCGAGATACGATGTCCTGTACGAAACGGCAAAGTATATCATTATTGTGATCTATCCGACAGATGTACGATATGCGTTTACAGATACTGCGCAGGCAAAATACAATACAACGAAATCGACCTGCAAAAATGCACTGTCGACACTCGGAACAAAATTCTGATTTTTATGTCAGTAATCGCTAAGTGTAAATTTATAGTTGGCAGCGTTGTCAGAAACTTTGCTGAAAGAAAAAAGCCTCACATTAAGGGTCCAGCGTCACGCTGGCGAAAAATTTTTATATTTGCTTGACAATGACTGAAATAAATGGTATAATTCGTATGTTATGTGTACATAACATCCTTGCTGCTGACGTGTTCGGCAGCCATATGTCCAGAAGGAGGTGCAAAAAATGGCAGTTATCAATTCTTATGAAGCCGTTTTCGTTGTTTCACTGAAACAGGGTGAAGAGGCTGTAGCAGAAACTGTTAATAAGTTCAAGGGTCTTATCGAGAA
>CACXDE010000345.1 GCA_902766305.1 uncultured Ruminococcus sp.
CTGATCTTTGCAAATAAGTTGCAAAGGTCAGTCTGCTATAGTGGCATCAGCAACAAGGGAACAACCCCAAAACAAAAAACAAAAACAATAAAATCACAAATGTCAAAAGAAAGGCAGGAAAAAATCATGAGAAAAACTAACAACACAAAAACTACAAAGGTTACAAAGAAGGCAAGGATCGGTATCGCAGCTATGGCAGCGATCATGACAATGAGCATCGCAGCTCCAATGACAGCAAATGCATCATTCCTCAGCGAGGGTCAATACGCAGTATGCATGGCTATGACAGATGCAGACAAGGAAACTTTAAATAACCTTAAAGGCATCGGACTTGATACTGTATTTACCGCATTTGAAGAGTATGTTCCCGGCGGAAAGCTGGCATCTCCGGCACTTAAGTCCATCCTCGGCAGCGCATTCGGCGACAAGGAAATGACACTTGAAGACATCGACAAGAAGATCGACGGTCTTTATTCAAAGCTTGACCAGATAGAAGAAAGCCTGAAACATGAGATCGAAAACGTGGTTCCCACATACCTTTTCGATTATACCATACTGACGCCCTTCAACTCCCAGATCCGCGGTATCCTCGATGCCATCCGGACCATCCGCAACAACAAGGATCTCACCGAAGATGAGAAGCTTTGCGAGATCGGCGCACAGATCAAGAGCGATCTATTCTGGACAGATCAGAATTCCGCATTCGTTCTTTTTGACAGCCTGACCAGCAAATTCAACAACGCAAATCTTCTGAACCAGAAGGATCTCTTCACCCTGATCTATGACTACTTCGTAAGCCAGTCAATGTTCAGTGGCGAGGCCATCGATAAGGCAAGGACCATCTGCGATACACTGATGCAGGAATACCTTACCGGATATATGGTTCTTACAGACTGCCTCCTTGCACAGTATCAGGTAGCCTATATGTCCCAGTCAAGACAGAAGGAACTGAACCCCTACTACTTCAATAACATCAGCGCAAATCCGTCTCAGATCAGAAGTAAGCTTGACAAACTTGCCAAGGCAGTGATCGGCAATTCAAAGAGGGATATCCAGTCCGTATATGTCGGTCAGCACTGGGAAGAATGGGCACTGAACTATAATCCCTACAACGGCCAGTGGTGGTACGGTGCATGGGTAAGCGATTATGAGACAAGGGATATGGGCAAATATGATCAGGAGACCGTATCCGGAAAGTACTATACGATGATCGACCAGTCCCGTCAGATCTTCGTCAACAAGGGAAATTCATATAAAGACTTCAGCACCAAAATGAAGACCTCAAACATCAGCGATTACAAGAATCATGTATCCGACAGTTACGGTGCAAAGGACCGCTTCAACTACAGATTTGACAGTGCACGCCTCACCTCTGACGAAGCAAAGGCACTTGCAGATTACGCAAAAGCAAAGAAAATGACCATCCGCGAACTCCTTACCGCAAACGGCTTTGACATGACAGGTGTAGCAAAGGATGCAGTCCTTGTCACCTCCGAAGCAAAGATCGATGAGAGCGTCAGCAGCGCAGTCAAGGAATACTTCACCGGAGTTTTCACAGGAAAGTGCCAGTACTCGGCAACCTACACCGGCTTCAATATCGACAGCAAGAATCCTTCGGAAAAGACCTGCTCCGTATGGACATCCGGAGTCAACAACTGGACGAAATGGGAAGAGAATTGCGGATCCGGCACAGCAGTATCCTTCTGGAACCGCGGCGATTCCATAAAGGGCGAGTAAACAAGGCTCAAAATGGCAGACACAAAGCATAGTAAGCAACAAGTAAATAAATTAAGGGGGTGTAAAAAAACAGCCTTGAAAAATAATAGGAGTTCTGCCTCTTAAGGAGGCAGAACTTCGTTTTTTTGATATAATCAAGAGGCGGAGCTTGACGCTTACTGCCTGTAGGAGCCTTCAGCCTTATGGGCAGTAAGAAATTCTAAAAGCTTACTGCCTGTAGATGCCTTCAGCCTTGTGGGCAGTAAGAAAATTCTAAAAGCCTGCAGGCAGTAAGTTTGGCAATTATGCTTTTTTATAATTCTTTTTTAGAAAGAATTCCATTGCTTTTGTAACAACTTGATTTAGTGACATACCGTTTTCCGCTGCATACTCTGAAGCTTGAGCATGGATAGAGGGGGTGGTTCTTACATTGAAACTGCCGGTGAACGCTCTTTGCGGTTCTTTTCCTATACTTGCACAGTAATCGATATAATTATCGATACAGTTGTGAAAAGACTGTTCAAGTTCATCTATTGAGCTTCCGTGAAAATTCAATGAATCAGATATTCCAAAAACCTCTCCAACAAATATTCTGTCCATTTCATCATATGAGATGCTGGCTTTATAACCCTTGTATTTCATCATATCATTTTTCATGACTTCAGTTCTCCTTTTCCCCAATTTCTTCAATAAATGTTTTTACTTTTTCCACCTGATACCTGTACAATTCATTTCCCGGATGAGGACCATCAAATTGAATTATTCGTTTGCTTTTTGTATGGATGTATCCGATTCCGGAACCTCTTCCACCTTGAAATTTATCACAATTGCATTTGCTCATCAATAAATCCAATTCTCTTGTGGTAAAGTTCTTAGGATAAGGCTTTCTAAATAGTTTATCGATCAAGTCTTTCTTCTTGGGCATTTCGTGCATCTTCCTTTGCAACTGATTTTCAGTTGCAATTATAGCATGTTCTCGTGAAAAGTGCAATAGGTATTATTAAAGTGTTTTTTGAACTATTATAAAACCCTTCGCAGCATTCATACCCCTATTATACCCTTGACACTATTGCAGGCAAAGGGTATAATAGGGGTATAATTTGCGAGGCGCTTTTTATATGACAAGGGGCTGTTTTTTACAGCCCCTTTCTTAGATAAATGCTTTGGCACCGGAGTTAACTGGCTAAGCGTTCTAACGTCCGGAGATACTATTTCAAATTATCAATAGCATACTGAGCTTCAGCAGCAGTAAACTTGTCACCATATTCAGACGTTAACTGGTCAAATATTTCAGATGAAGACATGTCAAAGAGATTTTTATATGATTTTGCGGATTCCAAAGCAGCTTTGTTGTAATCTGCATTTAGATTGTCTATAGCGAATTGGGCCTCAGAGGGTGTAAACTGTTCGCCGTATTCGGAAACCAATTGCTCATAAACGCCTCTTTTTGACATATGCATTGTTTCCACATAGGTAGCAGCGCTTTTTAAAGCATTATTGTTATAGTCTATTTGCGCGTGATCTATAGCGTATTGTGCTGCTTCGGTGGAGTATCCTTCTCCGTACTCGGACGTTAGCTGGTCGTAGATGCCCTTTTTGGACATATGCATCAACGAGCTATAATCATATGCATCAGCCAAAGCACTAATGTATTCCGAAGGAACGGCAGGCTGAGGGGGAGAGGGCGGAAGCGTCTCCTCAACAGTGGGAGAAGCAGGCTCCGGTGTGATCGTGGGCGGATTTGGTATAGTGGGGGGAGCAGTTGGCTGCTCGGGTATCGTCGGAGTATCTATAGGAATATCGGGTGTTGTTTCCGGAGACGGTATGACTTCATTACCTGAAGTGCAGTTAAAGTCTTTTATATCAATTTTTGCGGTTCGGCTCTTAAGTGAACAGGAAATATGAGCGTCGCCGGTAGTAGTAAAGTGTTCTGTTGAATTAATGGATGCGTTTTTATTTGATGTGAACGTAATTGTATGTGTGCCGTCATTTATAGGAACAGAATTTTTGTAATTTGCGCCATTAGATAGAGTAGTTATTTTCCTTCCGTCTATCTCGATGTCAAGGTCATACTTTGCCAATGCAATGTTTTCTTCAGAAGAGATATCAAGCATCAACACATATTCAAAATTGATTGGGGATGTTTCTTCATCGACAGTTGATGGAGATTCGTTAACAGCAATCTGACTTTGTGAAGATGAACTTGGCGCAGGCGCAGAGTTCGCTTTTGTAGTGGCCGGTATTGATTTGGATGCCTGTTCGTTTATTTGACTGATTAATGATGTGCACCCGGACAAAACACTTACTGTTATGATTAGTAATAGTGTTGGGAAGATGTACTTTAGTTTTTCTTTCATTGTCATGCCTCCTGTTTGATGATTTTGTGAATTATAGCTTCTCCAAAAGCTTTGATTAAATTATAACATTTGAACAAAAACAATATTGCCACCATAGGAGTGACAATATTGCTTTCAAAATATAATATTTATATAAACAGCCGGATTTGGCTATAATTGCAGCATATACATCCCAAAATAAGATTTTTGCAAAAATGGTACACTGCATTTTTATGTTGAACGACCTGCTAATGTACCAAAATATGGGAAAAAGCAAGTTAGGTACACTGCCGGCGCCTAAAAAGCAGGTGCGTGGTGTACCAAAATGCAGAAAAAAACAAATTAGTTACACCGCTGGCGCCTGAAAAGAATGGTAGTAGTGTACCCAAATGTATAAAAGACAAGTTAGGTACACTGCAGGAGCCTAAAAAACAGGTGCGTGGTGTACCAAAATGCAGAAAAAACAAATTAGGTACACTGCCGGCGCCTAAAAAGCATGGGCGCAGTGTACCAAAATGCAGAAAAAGCAAGTTAGGTACACCGCCGGAGCCTAAAAAGCAGGGGCGTGGTGTACCAAAACGCAGAAAAAGCAAGTTAGGTACACCGCTGGCACCTGAAAAGCAGTAGAGCAGTGTACCAAAACGCAGAAAAAGCAAGTTAGGTACACCGCCGGCACCTGAAAAGCAGTAAAGCAGTGTACCAAAACGCAGAAAAAACAAATTAGGTACACCGTCGGAGCAGAAAAACAAAAAAGCCGGGTCTTAGTCTTCGCGGGAGCATTTTTTAAGTGGTGCAAGGCCGTATTCTGCAAGCAGGCTGTCCACATCGTTCGTGTCTGATAAGCCTTCGTTAAAGGCGACGATGAGCACAGCGTC
>CACXDE010000346.1 GCA_902766305.1 uncultured Ruminococcus sp.
ACATAGTTATAGTGCGGAACCTGAGCCGACTGGAAAATAATACTGTTTTTAAGCTCTGTGGAATTGCCTATTACACTTCCGCTGCCCACAATTGCGCTTCCTCTGATGAAAGCACAGTGTCTTACCTCTGCGCCCGGACATATGATAAGCGGACCGCTGAGAAAGGCTGTCGGCGCAACTATAGCGCTTTTTGCGACCCAGATATTCTCCCCTATCTGATCAAACTCATCCTTACTGAGTGCAGATCCTACCGACATAATATACTCTGATATCTTAGGCAGTGCTTCCCAAGGATAGGTAAGTCCGTCAAACAGCTTTGCAGCATAGGTCTTGCTCAGATCGAGCAGAGCACTTATCATCAATTCTTCTTTATTCATCATATCTCTTCCCTTCAATAATACTGATGAAACAAAATTTTATTATCATACCGTTCATCTTTTCTGATAATCACATACCTATAGTGAACGACAAATGTTTTTACCCATTTTGTCATCCCGAGCGTAAGAAAGGAATCTTTGACACAAAAGCAGCTATATTGTAAAGATTTCTCATCGCTTTGCTCCTCGAAATGACAATAGGACTTTATTAATGACGTTTACTATAAGAGCCACTTTTTCAAAAAATCAGTTCATTTATTCAGAAAAAATCATCATCACCGTATTCCTTATAAAATACCCAGTCATCGTCATCAAAATGACCGGCAAGAAATGTTATAACCCTGTCCTTCTTTTCAATAGAATATACTGAAAAGCTGTATGGCTTCTTGCTTTCAGGATGAAGTACGATATCACATTCACCCTTTGTACGCCACTTTTCCGCAAACACATTTACACCTTCAATGCAAAATCTTTTTCCGCCTGATCTGCCAAGATAAGTATACTTTTTCATATCTGTCTCCTATTTACTGCACCGGATCGACCAGACCTCTTGCTTTCAGGTAAGATATCAGCACCCGTGCTGTCCCGTCAACTCCAAGCTTTCCGCTGTCTATGCAAAGATCATAGTTCTTTATATCTCCCCAGACATTATCAGTGTAAAACTGGTAATAATTCGCCCGGGACTTGTCTATGCGGTTTATAACAGCTTCCGTCTTTTCATCGGCTATGCGGTATACCTCAGCTGCATACTTCTTTCTGTAATTCATATCAGCGTATATAAAGACCTTAACACAGTCAGACCTGTCACGCAGTATATAGTCACTGCACCGTCCGACTATTACACAAGGATCAACAGATACTTTTTTTATTATATCATGCTGGATAAGAAACAGCTTATCATTCATAGGCATCGGCGGTTCATGATAGCTGTCGTATATGTTGGACGCACCGACTGATAAAGCATACAGAAGGCTGTTTGATGCCTTTTCATCAACAGTTTTAATTATTTCCGGATCAATGCCGCTTTCTTTTGCTGCCATGGTAATAAGCTTCTTATCATAGAAGGGTATCCCCAATTTATCTGCAACTTTTTTGCCGATCTCTCGTCCTCCGCTGCCGAGCTGTCTTGCTATTGTCAATACCATACAAATACCTCCATTTCCTATCAGCCGGCTCACCGGCGAGTCGCCGGAGCCGCACCAGTCCTGCACCACTTTTTTTAAAACCGTAACTTCTATGAATCGTTCCTTCTATAAATATATTTTACCATATCTTTGTAAAATTTCAACTGCTTTTTACATTTTCATCCGATTTTTTTATACATATTATACTTTTGTTTTTTGTTAAACATTGTTGTAATAAATTGTATCTGCTTTGTAGTTGACATTATTTACCTATTTATATATTATTATATGTGTAAAGTAATTGTATTTATGTGTAAAGCTATTGTCTTTACATTAAAAAGGGATGATAAATTGAAAATTATAATAAAGGTTCTGTCTGTACTTTTGTCTGCTGTTATTCTTTCAGCAATGACAGGCTGTTCAAAAAAAGAAAAAACACCGCAGGACAGCGTAATAAACTATCATATAGCATATGAGCCTGAAACTCTTGATCCTCAGATAGCGGATGATGATGTATCTGACATGATAATACTCAATCTGTTTGAAGGTCTTGTACGTTTGGACAGAGACGAAAAAATCATAGGCGGAGCTGCCGAGTCATGGGATATCAGTGCAGACAAAATGACGTATCGTTTCTATCTTAGGAACGGTCTGAAATGGAGCAGCGGAGATGATATGACTGCCGCAGATTTTGTGTACGGTCTGTACCGCTCTGTCTCCAAGCAGACGGGCTCTCCAGCAGCTAAAACTCTCTTCAGCATAAAAAACGCAGAAAAAATCAATAAAGGTGAGCTTGATATTAATGAACTCGGAGTAACTGCACCGGACAATAAAACTGTTGTTATTGAACTTGAATATCCTGATTCTGAAATAATGAATGTTCTGACTACTCCTGCTGCGATGCCGTGCAGCAAAAAATTTTTTGAAAGCTCTGTAGGTCAGTACGGCCGTGACGACAGCAAAATTCTTTGCAACGGTCCGTTCTGTATCAATGAAGGAAGATGGGAAAGCGGAAAAACTATTTATCTCTCAAAAAATAAATATTACACTGGTGAGAATAAACCTGTTCCTGCCGGTGTCAGACTAAATATAACATCAGAAATGGATGATGTATGCCAGTCGATTATTAACGGAGAAACGGACTGCGGAGCAATCAATAATTCTGATCTGCCTAAGGCTCAGAACAAAAGTCTTAATCTTACCGCATTTAATGATACTATACACGGTATCTCCTTCAATACTGACAGTGATGTTCTTAATAATTCTGATATCAGGAAAGCATTACTGTCTGCAATAGACATTAAGAAAATTCTGAAAGAACTGTCGGAGGACTGTTCACAAACCGATGAACTGATACCTGATACAGCCGAGATTGAGGATCAGAGTTACCGTAAAATGGCCGGACATATCGGATATGAATTGTCTGAAAATCCGTCAGACCTTCTAAGCAGAGGACTTGCAGACTCTGAGCTGTCCGTATGTCCTGAGATGACGATACTTTGCTGCGATGATGAAAATACTCAGTCTGTTGTCAGCAATATAATTGAATGCTGGAACAGCTTCACCGGAGCTTATTTCAATAAAAAGCCGCTGCCTGAGGATGAGCTTCAGAGCAGAATAAAAAACGGCAGTTATCAGATTGCTATAGTTCCCCTCAAAATTAACAGTACCTCTCCGCTTGGTACTCTCGAATGCTTCACATCATATGCCGGAAACAATCCTTGTTCGTACAGTTCGGATGAATATGATAATATGATAAGCGAAATCAAGAAAAATCTGACGACTGCTTCAACAGAAAAAATACATGATGCCGAAAAAATGATAATGGAAGAAAGTATGTTTTATCCTTTATATACACGAAACAGATACTACGCAAGCGCAGAAAATGTCACTGATGTCATATTTCATCCTTTCGGCGGTGATATTGATTTTTCCTGTGCTGTAAAAATCGAAAAAGACTGATAATATATCAAATATTTCAGCTTTAAAATCCGAAACAGCCCCAGTCAGCACTTTTATACTGATGGGGCTGTCTTTTATTAAAGTATCATTATTAAGAAATTTTAAAAATTTTGCAAAAAGTTCGACAGCCGCAGAAAAGTGAATTATCATTTCACTTCATTGAATGCGGCAAACGGAGCGTATTAATTGCACGTACTCACTATTTTTTACAGATATGCGTATCCAAATCGTCCAAACTATTTTTTGTCAAATTCAGGATTGAAAGCATAGAAGTTTTTGCTGTCAAGCTTGTCTGTTATTATACGCAAAGCCTCACCAAAACGCTGGTAATGAACGATCTCACGTGCCCTTAAAAAGCGTATCGGATC
>CACXDE010000347.1 GCA_902766305.1 uncultured Ruminococcus sp.
ATTGGTCGTAAATTTGTACTCTTGCAGTCCGAAAACCCTGATTTTATGCGGCTTTACTTGTCCAAACTTTTCATTGTCGGGAAAAGCAGGACATCTCTGATTGCAGGAGAGTCTGTAAGCAGCATGCACAGTCTGTCTATGCCATAACCGATTCCACCTGTGGGCGGCATACCGATCTCAAGAGCATTGAGGAAATCTTCATCAGTACGATTTGCCTCTTCATCACCCTGTGCAAGCAGCTCTTCCTGGGCTTTGAAACGCTCCCTCTGATCAATCGGGTCGTTCAGCTCACTATAGGCATTTGCCATCTCCCATCCGTTTATGAAGAACTCAAAACGCTCTACATAATCCGGTGCATCTGGCTTCCTCTTCGTGAGAGGTGATATCTCAACCGGATGATCCATAAGGAACGTCGGCTGTATAAGATGTTCTTCAACAAATGCTTCAAAGAACAAATTCAGAATATCGCCCTTCTTATGATGCGGTTCATATTCTATACCTTTTTCATCTGCTGCTTTGCGTGCGGCTTCAAGATCCTTTATTTCATTGAAATCTACATCCGCATACTTCTTTACAGCATCAACCATCGTGATCCTTTCAAACGGCTTGCCAAGATCAATTTCAATGCCATTGTATGTTATCTTTGTTGTGCCGAGAACCTCCTGCGCAACATAACGGTACAGATTCTCTGTCAGATCCATCATTCCGTGGTAATCAGTATATGCCTGATACAGCTCCATCAGCGTAAATTCAGGATTATGCCTCGTATCAAGTCCTTCGTTTCTGAATACACGTCCGATCTCATAAACCCTTTCAAGTCCGCCGACAATAAGTCTTTTCAGGTACAGCTCCAGAGAAATTCTCAGCTTAAGATCCTCATCAAGCGCATTAAAATGCGTCTCAAACGGTCTTGCAGCTGCTCCTCCTGCATTCGATACAAGCATAGGAGTTTCTACTTCCATGAAGCCCTGACCATCAAGATATCTGCGGATAGCACTGATTATCTTTGAACGCTTAACAAAAGTATCCTTTACTTCCTCATTCATTATCAGATCAACATATCTCTGGCGATAACGTGTGTCAGTGTTCGTTAAACCATGATATTTCTCAGGCAAAATCTGGAGACTCTTTGTAAGCAGCTTTATCTCACTTGCATGTATTGATATCTCTCCTGTCTGAGTTTTGAATACTTCGCCTTTAAGTCCGACAATATCGCCGATATCCATCTTCTTGAAAAGCTTATACTCTTCCTCGCCTACAGCGTCCCTTGCAACATATGACTGTATAGTACCTTTAAGATCCTGAATATGACAGAACGATGCCTTACCCATAACACGCTTTGACATTATACGTCCTGCTATGGCTACTGTCGTTCCTTCAAGTTCTTCAAAACAGTCCTTTATATCCGCGCTGTGATGCGTCACATCAAACTTCGTTTCAATAAAAGGATCTCTTCCCGCTTCCTGAAGCTCCTTTAACTTGTCACGTCTTACCTTTAACAACTGGTTTACATCCTGCTGCTGGTTATTCTTTCCGTTTCCGGCCATTTTATTTCTTTCCTTTCAATCACATTGATATTTCCAGTATTTTAAGATCTGACTCTCCGCCGGGAGTTTCAACTCTTACAACATCGCCTACAGATTTATCGAGCAGTGCCTTGCCTACAGGGGATTCATCTGATATTTTACCGTTAAACGGATCAGCCTCGCTTGAACCGACAATCTGAAAAACGGTGATTTCGTCAAATTCCTCATCGTGTACCTTAACTGTGGAACCGAAATGAACCTTATCAAGACTCATTTCACTTTCATCTATAATTTCAACATTTCTGAGTACTGTTTCAAGCTCTTTTATCCTTGCTTCAAGCTTAGCCTGGTCGTTTTTCGCTTCGTCATATTCGCTGTTTTCCGAAAGGTCGCCCTGAGCACGTGCTGTCTGGAGATTTTCTGCGATTTCTTTTCTTTTTACGGTCTTGAGCTCATTAAGCTCCGCCTCATATTTTCTTTTACCTTCAAGAGTAAGTTTGATCTTAGCTGCCATAATAATAACCGCCTTTATGTTAATAAAATATTGTACGCTGAGTTTGACATACAGCGTCCGGGCATAAATACCCAACAATTAATATTATATTGTCAATATGGTTTTATGTCAAGATAAAATTTTGATATCTCACCGGCCAGCGTGACGCTGGACCCGTACCAGTCTTGCGCCACTTTCTCCGTAAACAAACTTCTATGAATCCCGGGCAGTGCCATTCCCAGACCCCCTTCCTAAAAAACTATAATTGTTTTAAAAAGAGAGCTATAGTAATTTGCCCTGCCAACTATAATTTTATACTTAACATTTGCAGCTTTATTGTCCGGGCATAATGCTTCCAAGATGTTCCTGTATTTTGCTGCCTGCGTGTCCCAGATCGCTTTGTACCTCACTTGCAGCCTCACTCAGTTCACCGGCAGCATCTTCTAAATCGCTTCTGACTTCGCTTGCAGTTTCATTTAGTTCACTCGCTGCTTCGTTAAACTCGCTCTGGAGATCCCCCGCTTCTTCCATATATCCCCTCAGTCCATTTGCCATATCATCCTGTGCCTGCTTATATTCATTACAGGCACTGAGACTTAAGGCCGCTGCACAGACAACCGATATCAATATGTACCTTACAAGCTTTTTCATTAATATTACCTCCGTATTATTATTCAATCAGTCAGCGGGGAAGAGCTTGATTTTTTAAAAGCCTTCCGCCGCACAACTGAAACTTTTTCACGCTGTTCAGAACAAATCAGACGGATCTGTATATTTTCCGCCGGTCTTTGCTTCAAGATGAAGATGAGGTTCATCCTCCGATTCCGAAGGTATAGAACCTATATACCCTATAGTCTCACCTGCTGCAACATGAGAACCCTGTTCCACCAGCGAAACATTAGTCAGACCACAATAATACAGCTCATATTTCGAGCTTTTTACAACTATGACATTTCCAAGCAGCGGATCCTGACGTATCTCCGACACAACACCGGCCTCAACTGCATGAACGGGAGAACCCTCAACGCCGCTGATATCAATTCCGCTGTGAGTCCTCCAATCCTTCATCGTCTGAGAAAAAACAGGGTTTTCCGGACTGTAGGGCTTTATTATATCACCCTTGGTTATCGGTTTAAAGGTTCTGCTTGTCTCCTGACTTTCCTGCTTTTCAGATGTCTGAACACTGCTTTCAGCACTGGATTCAGCCTGAGACGCATCACTTGACTTTTCAGCATCCGGATATTTCACTCCGCTTACTTCATTCGCAGCCTCGACCGATGATGTCTCGCCCGGGCTTGACTGTTCAACAATGTCCTCCTCGGCATATTCCTCTACAGTACCGTACGTATTCCATGCAGCGCCTGCAACAGCAGCAATACAAAGAGTCAGGGAAATGTAAAAGGCGATATTTTTGCCGGGAGAGCGTTTCAGATATTTTTCTTTTTTCATACTGTACATTTTCGGCACCTCCGCTATTATTGTTTGCTGAGATTACCTGAACTATACATGAAAATATCATATCAGTGAAGTTTTATCAATATGGATATTATACATCAAATGAACCAATATTACAACAAAAATAATTTGCAAAAAGCGGCATACTCCAAAAGGAATACGCCGCCATTGTTAAGCGAAAATATTAATTATTGAAACATCAATAAATTAGTCTTCTCTCTTCTTCTTTGCAAGAACAACTGCGCCAAGAGCTGCTGTAGCTACTGCGATGAATGCAGCAACCATTGCGACCTCGCCTGTAGCAGGAGCATCTACTGTTGTAGATGTTGTGCTTGTTGTAGTTGTTGTGCCTGTAGCTGACTTGCTAACTGTGCTTGCATTGCTTGATGAACCTGAAGGAGCAGAAATATTTTTTGTATCTGCGGGAGCACCCTTGATAACCTCAGATGTGAACTCACCATTATAAGCTTCCCACGCACCTGTGTTGAATCTGTACTTATACTTCTCTGCTGCTCTGCCGTTCTTAGCCTCATCAGTAGTATCAATTACGAATATCTGACCCTTATTCTTTTCTGCATCAAAGCCAGAAATCTTATCAGCTATCTGATAGCCCTCGTTGCCTTCAGCAAGATCTGTATCCTTTACACCTGTGCTAAAGATGATGTTTG
>CACXDE010000348.1 GCA_902766305.1 uncultured Ruminococcus sp.
CCGCTCCTCAGAATGACAGGTGGGGTAAGCTTTTAAAACGACAATAGAAGAAAAAAGTCTGATATGTCACGCTCCGCACTCTTAGCCCTGGACTCTGAGCTGTATTAATGGTATAAATGCGTTCCCGGACGTATATATATTTATATGCAGAAAGGGAGTGGGCAGTTGGAGTGGCATAGTATAAGTGTACAGGACGCTGTAAAGCAGCTCGGAACTGATATCGGAAGGGGACTTACCTCCTCTCAGGTACGGGAAAGAAAAAATAAATACGGTGAAAATGTCCTGACTGAAAAGAAAAAAGCCGGTGTTATTGCGAAATTTTTTATGCAGTTCAAGGATTTTATGGTACTGCTTCTTCTTGTTGCTGCCGGGATATCATTCGGCGTTGCTGTGCTGAGTGAGGAGGGCGATATCGCAGACCCGATAATGATATTGCTGATCGTAATAATAAATGCGGTGATAGGCACACTGCAGGAATGCCGCGCAGAAAAAGCTATAGACGCGCTGAAAAAAATGTCCGCGCCCTCAGTTACAGTTATCCGTGACGGAGAATACAGCAAAATACCCTCGGCGCAGTTAGTTCCCGGCGATATGGTAGTGTTTGAAGCCGGAGACATGGTCTGCGCTGACGAAAGACTTGTCAGGGCTGTGTCCGTCAAGGCTGAGGAATCTTCCCTTACCGGTGAATCCGTACCAGCTGAAAAAAGAGCGGATGTTATTCTTCCGAAGGATACTCCTGCGGCGGACAGGATAAATATGCTGTACTCTTCTTCTTTCCTGACAAGCGGGCACGGACTTGCTGTGGTGACGGCAACAGGCATGGATACACAGGTCGGCAGGATAGCAGCTATGCTTGATTCAGGAGAACCGCCCCAGACACCGCTTCAGAAAAGTCTCGAAAAAACAGGGAAAGTATTAGGTATAGCCGCTGTGGGCATATGCGCTCTGATATTTGTACTCGGACTGATACAGAAGGTGCCGCCGCTGAATATGTTCATGATATCGGTGAGTCTTGCAGTCGCAGCAATTCCGGAAGGGCTTCCGGCAGTCGTTACAATAGTTTTAGCTATGGGCGTCCGCCGCCTTGCAGCGCAAAGAGCTGTAGTAAGACGGCTCCCGGCAGTCGAAACTCTCGGCAGCGCAAGTGTTATATGCTCTGACAAAACAGGAACACTTACTCAGAACAAAATGACGGTAAAAAAGCTTTCTTCTGTGTCCGGTGCTGTCCCGGAAAGCTCGCCGCAGGGGATTTTTATCCTGACACTTGGTTCTCTATGCTGCAACAGTGTAAAGGATAAAAACGGTCATTTCAGCGGCGACCCTACGGAAACTGCCATAATGGAAGCAGCGGATTCAGCCGGCGTGTTTGATACGGGATATGATAAGCTGAACAGGGTAAAAGAGATACCCTTTGACTCTGTTACGAAAAAAATGACGGTTGTATACAGGCTTAACAGCAAAGACTACAGGATCATTGTAAAAGGCGCACCGGATGTTGTTGCCTCTACGTGCCGCCGTGTATACAGAAACGGACAGTCAGCGCCGATTACAGCACAGCAGAAAAAAATAATATCAACAGAAAATGATAAGCTCGCACAGGATGCTATGCGTGTTATTGCTGTTGCGTATAAGGATATGTCGTCCGCCCCGTCGGACAGGGATATGGAAAATGATATGATATTTGCCGGTCTTATAGGTATGACTGATCCGCCCCGTCCTCAGGCAGCAGGCGCAGTTGCGGTGTGCCGCAAAGCAGGTATCAAAACTGTCATGATAACAGGCGATCATATTGCTACAGCAAAAGCTATAGCAAAAAATATCGGAATAATGAAGGACAGCGATCTCTGCGCTTCGGGAAGTGAACTGAACTCAATGTCTGAAAATGAGCTTCGCAAAAACATTTTCAGGTATTCAGTGTTTGCCCGTGTATCTCCTGAACATAAGGTAAGAATAGTAAAGGCTTTTCAGAGTAAAGGCGCAGTTGTTGCCATGACAGGCGACGGCGTAAATGACGCTCCGGCTTTGAAATGCGCTGATATAGGATGCGCAATGGGCAGAAACGGAACAGATGTTGCGAAAAACGCTTCTGACATGATACTCACGGATGACAATTTTGCGACTATCGTAAACGCAGTTTATCTCGGCAGGGGAATATTTGACAATATCGGGAAAACTATACATTTTCTTCTTTCAAGCAATATAGGAGAAATACTGACTGTACTGTGTGCGTTTCTTATGAAGCTGCCGTCACCGCTTCTTGCAATACAGCTTCTCTGGATAAATCTTGTGACTGATTCACTTCCGGCTCTGGCGCTCGGCAGTGAAAAAGCCAGCAAAGAAATAATGGAGCACCCTCCCTCAGACGGCAGAAGCGGTATTTTTTCAAAGGACAGCGTAAGATCAATTATTATCGAAGGTCTTTTCATAGGCGCTCTTTCATTCTTAGCGTTTACTATAGGACGTGTGTTTTTTGACGGAGGCGGCGACCCTGTCACCGGACGTACAATGACTTTTGCCGTGCTTAGTCTCAGCCAGCTTGTACATTCCTTTAATCTCAGAAGTCACCGTTCAGTGTTTTCAGTGGGGCTGACAGGAAATCCCCTGCTGATACTTTCTTTTATTACAGGCGTTATATTACAGATTTCGGTTATATCTGTTCCGTTTTTGTCCGGCATTTTCGGAACAGTTTCTCTTACAGTGCCGTGCTGGATGATAGTTGCCGCACTGTCCCTTGCGCCTCTGGTAATTGTCGAAATCGAGAAAATGATCATACGAAGATCAACCTGACAGTTCCGCTGTTCACAGGCTTTCTTGTGGGAAATCCTGTTTTTTTGGGGGAAACCCTTTTGAAAAAGGGTTATCCCCCATACCCCTTTCCTAAAACTTTACATTTTTTTGTCTGCTGTTTTTATACAATATACAATTAATGGGTGCAGGGAACTTGTTCCCTGCCGGGGTCCGGGCGGGGCTTTGGGCGGCAGCCCCGACATAGTGGGAGTAAAATAAAAATTGAGCCATCCCTTGTTTTTATCGGGTGACTCAATTTTCTTTCATGAATTTGCGGGTTTGTTTTATGTTTTCTATGAATCTTTGGAGTGAAAGAATGCCCAGCGTGAATGTGACGGACAAGCCGATAAGCTCTGCCGCCGCATAATTCAGTTTTCCGTCCGTTATGTAGCTTCCGGCACTCAAAGTCAGGTGTCCCATCATACGTGCGGAACAGCTGAACGAAAGTATAAGGAATACCACAGCCGGATATATCATTTCATTTCCGTCAGGGATGAATAAAACTCCGGCTTTACATATTATGTTATGCGCTAATACAATTCCCATAGTCAGATAAAAGCCTGTCCATGCGGCAACACCGCCGCTGACAAAATCAACATCAGTAATTACCTCGGCGGAAAATACAATTATCAGGTACATAATAATTGTCCAGAATCCGATATAATAACCTCTGTTTATTATTTTACTGCGCATTTCGTCTCTGCTGACAGTATGTTTTTTCATTCCGGTCATCTCCATAAAGCAAAGGATCCTCTCCGCAGTTCTGGAAAAGATCCTCATAATGCAGACTATTTGTTGTTTTCTATTTCAGAAATATCTATTGCCTTATCGTGTTTTATCGGACGCCACTCAGTCTTTCCGAAAAATACAAGGAACAATACTATGATAAAACTGAACATATATATTGGGAATGTAAACGAATAAAGTATCCGTTTTCCTAAAGGACAATGTATGCGGTCCTTTTCCGTTATGAAGACAGTCAGCCCCATCATATACATGGTTACATAGATTATGCCCACTATTGCACCGTAAAATATCAGAAACGGAGTAATATCCTGTCCGGTACATCCGCCGATTATAATGCCTATCAGATTTACAACCGCTGCAAATGTGAATATTACCAGCGGAGACATATTCATAAGAAAATCGTATACAGAAAAGCCGCCTTTGCTGAACAGTCTTTTCATAAGACCCGGCCAGTATTCCCTTATAGCTGCGACATTACCCTTAAGCCACCGTGTACGCTGGAAAATAGAATCCTCAAAAGACAGCGGCTGTTCGTCATAAAGCACCGCATCATGACAGTAGGCTATTCTTTCGCCGTCCTGCATCATCTCGACGGTAAACTCCAAATCCTCACATATCTTGAACCATTTCCATCCGCCGTGTTCTTTCAGAAGCTTATCCGAAAACAGATATCCCGTACCGGATACAAAACAGCTGCTTCCTAAACGGTTGCGCACCCTGTTTGCGTGTTCGCTTTCGTAAAGGAAAAATATGCCGTAAGCAGCACTTATCCAGTTATCGCTGAGATTTTTTGCATTTCTGTATCCGGTTACGATATTTACTCCGCTGCTGAAAACCTTGTTCATTTCGGTAATATAGTTCGTACTCAGCAGATTATCAGCGTCAAATATAAAATATCCGTCATACTCCTTGTCCGGATAGTCTCCTTGAAAATTGTCCATAAGATATTTCAGGGCATAGCCCTTTCCTATTTCTTTTTCGTTGAACCTTTCGTAAACTACAGCACCGTGCTGACGTGACACCTCTGCTGTAGAATCCGTGCAGTTATCTGCCACAACATATATGTCGATAAGCTCGGACGGATAATCCTGAGCCTTAATGCTGTCGATAAGATGACCTATTACAAGCTCCTCATTTCTTGCGGATATCATCACAGCAAACCGGTGCATTTTGATCTCATTGTATTCGGGATCACGACCGAACATACGGATAAATGTGTATACGACCCTGTAGCTGAAAGCAGCTAAAAATATGACTATCATCACTAAATTAAAAATTGTGAGCCATTGCATAAGCGATGTTTACTCCTTTCCGACAACCTCAACCGAAAAACTCTACAAACTTATCGAAGCTTATCCGGTTAATAAAGCAGGTGCCGATCTCACGAAGAAAAATGAAATTAAGTCCCTTTCCGCTGCTTTTTTTGTCCCCTCTTGTCGCCTCAAGTATCTGATGTATCGTATATTCCGATTTATAGGGCATATCATATTTTTTCAGAAGAGAAAGTATCCTGTCTGTTGTACCCTCTTCTGTTATTCCCTTGTTTTCGGTAATGCCCGTAATAAGAAGTGACCCTAAGGCTACAGCCTCACCGTGGGATACGCTGCTGTAGCCGCCGAGCTTTTCTATAGCATGCCCGAATGTGTGACCGAAATTAAGTATCGCTCTTTCGCCCCTGTCGCGTTCATCGTTTACAACGACATCACGCTTTATGCACACACACTCATATATTATATCATCAATTATGTCGAACGCATTTTCTTTTTCCAGTTTTTCAAAGAGGGATGGACTTTTTATACAGCCGTATTTTATTATCTCGCCCATTCCGTCATTCATATATTTTTTCGGAAGTGTAGAAAGAGTCTCCGGGTCTATAAGAACAGTTACAGGCTGCCAGAATGCACCGACTAAGTTTTTACCCGAAGGCAGATCAACACCTGTTTTTCCGCCAACGGATGAATCTACCTGAGAAAGCAGAGTTGTTGGTATCTGAACGAAATCTATGCCTCGGAGATATGTGGCAGCTGCAAATCCGGTCATATCACCGGTAACGCCCCCCCCCAGAGCGACAACGATATCTGTTCTTGTAATATTGTGTTCATAAAAATGTTCATACATTTTTTCTATAACAGACAGACGCTTTCTTTCCTCTCCTGCTTCAAATACAAACAGGGATGTTTCAAAGCCGTATTCTCTTAGAGAGGCTGCAACACGGTCTGCATAAAAAGGCGCAACATTGCTGTCGCTGACAATAACCGCACGGATAGCGTCCGAAACCTCACGGATATAGCTTCCCGCCATATTCATTATCCCTCTGTCTATATATATTTTATACGGACGTCCGGTCTGTACGTCAATAGTTTTCATTCTCCGAGTTCCTCCTTTACTCTGCGGCTTTGTGCAAGTATAGCCTCAAGTTCTGCGCGGTCACCGTTCTGTACTGCGTTCTTTATCATGTTAATATGCTGTGTCAAAAGTTCTATTTCTTCAATAAGAGAATCTTTATTTTCAATAAAAAGCTCCGCCCAGAGTTTTTCATTTATATGCGCTACTCTTGATACATCTCTGTAGCTGCCGGCTGAGAATCCGTTATGATTTTTGCACACCGGGCTGAGCACATAGGAGCAGGCTATTACATGGGGCAACTGGGAAGTAAAAGCTATCATCCTGTCATGTTCCTCAGGAGTGGAATAAACCACTCTGCCGAAGCCTATCTTCAAAGCAAGGTCAGAAATTGTTTTCACTGATCTTTCGTCCCCTGTGCATGGTATTATGATACAGCTTGCATTCCGGAACAGATCAGCCTCAGAAGCAGAAAATCCGTTTTGTTCCTTTCCAGCCATCGGGTGGCAGCCCACAAAAGGAAAGCCGTATTTCTCAGACAGCTCTATCATCTGCGGACATATCTCTGATTTTATTCCGGAGCTGTCGATGACTATACAGTTTTTCGGTATTTTTTCGGCATTGTCCCTGACAAATTTAACCGCTGCTTCAGGGAAAGTTCCCAGTATCAGTATATCAGCCCTGCTCAGTGAATCTGCTGTTCCTATTTCATCTATAGCACCGCAGGCAACAGCGTCTTCAAGGGGCTGAGGACTGCGGTTTATACCGTAAATATAATGATCTGTGTATTTTTTTATAGCTTTGGCAAAGGAGCCGCCTATTATTCCAAGTCCTGCTATAGCAATGTTCATTCCGTTAAAACCGTCCTTTTTAAAGATCTGTCTTTATTTATCCTGACATTTAACCTATTATAACACATCTGTGAATTATTTACCACTAAAATAAAAATATTTTTATATCTCTTATGTTTCTTCAACTTTATTTATAAAATCTATTGTAAAATATGTGCCGGATATGTTAAAATATATAACAGTTTAGAAATAGCAGTCAGTAAAGGACTCTGATCTGCACTGAAGGATCGTAAAATATATGGTAAGTCAGATGCTGCGGATCGCATTAACGGAGGGATATGATGCTGAAAATAAGGAGATTGTTCAGCTGCTTTCTTGCAGCTGCAATGTTGTTAGGAGGAAATATGATGTCAACACAGGCGGCAGAGGAGAAAAAAACAGAACAGAAGCTTGCCCACGCACTTGATGCAAAGGCATACAGCGGAAATGATCTTGGCGCAACGTATTCTAAGGAGGCTACTACCTTTAAGGTATGGGCGCCTACTGCGAAGAGAGTGGCAGTCAAAATGTATGCTACAGGAAGTTCAGATGAAGAGGGTGCGACTGATCTTTCGACTACATCTATGAATATGGATGAAAACGGCGTATGGACAGCAAAGGTCAAGGGAGATCACAAGAACCAATATTATACGTATCTTATAACTATAAACGGCATAACGACCGAGACTAATGATGTATACTCAAAGGCTGTCGGCGTTAACGGCAACAGAAGTATGGTTGTTGATCTTCCGTCTACTGATCCGGAGGGCTGGAAGGACGATAAACATATATTATATGACGATCCCACAGACGCTGTTGTATGGGAGGTTCATGTCCGTGATTTTTCGGTAAGCGAAGTATCCGGTATTTCTGATCAGCATAAGGGCAAGTACCTTGCCTTTACGGAAAAGGGAACAACGCTTGACGGAAAGGGCGAGGTTTCGACCTGTGTGGATTATCTTAAAAAGTTAGGCGTTACTCATGTTCAGCTGTTGCCTGTATACGACTACGCTACTGTTGACGAAACAAAAACAGATTCCGAAGAATTTAACTGGGGATACGATCCTAAAAATTATAATGTACCGGAGGGTTCATATTCCACAGATCCCTTTGACGGCAATGTGCGTATAAGAGAGTTCAAAGAGATGATAAAGGCTCTGCATGATGCCGGAATAGGCGTTATAATGGATGTTGTATACAACCATACCTATACAGCAAAGGGCAGCTGCTTTGAAAATACTGTTCCGGGATATTATTTCCGTCTTAAGGACGATGGCTCTCTGTCGGATGGCTCAGGCTGCGGCAATGAAACAGCAAGCGACCACCTCATGTACAGAAAGTATATGATAGATTCTGTGCTTTACTGGGCTAACGAATATCATATTGACGGATTCCGCTTTGATCTTATGGGTGTGCATGACGTTGATACCATGAATGCTATAAGAAAGGAACTGGATACAAAGGTTGAAGGCGGAGAGAAGATCATAATGTACGGCGAGCCGTGGACCGGCGGCGCAACCTCTACGGATGCAAAGACAGCTGTAAAAGACAATATCAAGCTTCTTGACGATCGTATCGGAGCATTCAACGATGAGTTCCGTGACGCTGTAAAGGGTCATGTGTTCAACGCTCAGGAGGGCGGTTTCGTTCAGAGAGCAACAGGCGCAGGTGCTGTAAAGGCTGCTATACCGGGTTCGGCATGGCTTAAGCAGCCGTCACAGTCCGTTACATATATTTCCGCTCACGACAATTACACGCTGTATGATAAGCTTATCATGTCCACAAAGAATGACAACAGCTTTGATATGCGTGATGAAAACCTTGTTGATATGAACAAGCTTGCCGCTGCAATAACGCTTACTTCACAGGGCATAACATTCATGCAGGCAGGCGAGGATTTTGCGAGAACAAAGTACGGAGATGAAAACAGCTATATCTCGCCTGACAGTACTAATAAGCTTGACTGGAACAATCTGGTGAAATTTGCTGATCTTAGCTCTTACTATCAGGGTCTTATTGAAATAAGAAAGAATTTCAAGCCCTTCCGTGACCCGTCAACGACAAGCAGCTCAAAGATAGCTTTTTCTGATACAAAGGAGGAAGGAGTTATCGCATATACGCTCTCCAACAGTCTTACTGCGGATAAGGAATGGGCATACGCTGCTGTTATATTCAATGCTTCCGGCAGTGAAAAGGAAGTAACACTAAAGCAAAGCGGTGACTCTCCGCTGCCGTCACAGTGGGAGACGATCGCAGACGGCACTCAGGCAGGTCTTAAAGGTCTTGGGACAGTAGAAGGCAGCACAGTAAAAATTGCGCCGTGCAGCACTATGATACTTGTGGATAAGAGCAGCTTTGACAAGCTGAAAAAAGCGTCCTCCACGTGTCGTGTCACGATAAACTATACGGATGATTCTACCGGAGAAACTATAAAGTCGCAGGTTCTGAAAGGCAGAGAGGGAGACGGCTTCAAGGCAGAAAGATCATCAGATTTTGACCTCGAATATGATTATGTCTCCACAGACGGTGCTGAAGAGGGAAAGTTCACAAAGCAGGATCAGACGGTGACTTATCACTACAATAAGTATAACGGTAAATTCTATGAGATGACGGTAAACTATCTGCGCAAGGGAGACGCAAGCTTCAACGAGAGCGACAGTGAAATGGCTTCTCCTGTCAAAACAAAGGTTCGTCAGGGTTCACAGTATATGGCTCAGATTAAAAAAGTCGAGGGCATGAAGCTGGACTTGGACAATTTCCCTACAAATGCCGTTGGCTTTGCCGAAGGCGATATCACTGTAAACTATTACTATGTAGTTGAACCGGTAAGCGACATTGTAGTACATTACTACAATGCTGATGGCTGGGAAAAGGTATTCGCCTACATATACAGTGAAAAAGAGGACAAAAATGAAGAGTACAGCGGTAAAGCACCCGGTACAGAACTGAAAAAGGATGCTGCTCTTGGTGAAGGATGGTACAGCATTACCATAAAGGGAAAGGGTACTCTTTCCGATATCAATGTTTTGTTCAGTGACGGAGACAAGAAGAGTGATCCGGCTGTATACTCAGTAAACGGTGAATCGTGGGTACAAAACGGAGCAGTCCATTACAAGGGCGAAGTAAATGTTGTATACCTTGATGTTTCCGGCAAGGTGCTTGCAAAGGATCAGATAACCGGAAAAGAGGGTACAGAATACACCACAGAGCAGAAAAGCTTTGACGGTCTGGAGTTTTACAATTCGACCACAAACGTATCCGGAAAGATCAGCCGCTCTGACAGCTACGTATTCTACACCTACAAGGATCCGGCTGTAGAAGAGCCGAAGCCTGAGCCGGAAAACGAAAACAAAGGCATGATAACCGTAATTGCTATTATCTTAGGAGCATCGCTTCTTACCTTCGTAACCGCCGGTGTTATCGGTCACGTCTACAGCAAACGCAAAAACCGCTGGACTATTGAATAAAATGTGGAATTTGGAAAGTGGAAAGTGGAATTTATTTTGCTTTTCCGCTTTCTTTTTTGCATTATAGCTCAAAGCAGTTTGTTGGTTGTTGGTTAAGAGTTAGGTTTTAAAGCTAAGAGAACCCCTCCACTGCCTGGCGGCTCGCTGGTCACTAAGTGTAAAATTATAGTTGGCAGGGCAAAATTACTCTGGCTCTCTTTTTAAAAATTATAGTTTTTTTAGGAAGGGGGTCTGGGGGATAACCCTTTGTTTCCAAACAAAGGGTTTCACCCAGCGGTAAGCCACATTAAGGGTCCAGCGTCACGCTGGCGTCACGCTGGTGGGTTGATATTATGGGAAAAATAGTGTAAAATAAATATGCGGATATAAGCCGATTTATAAAAAAAGAAATGAGGAAAAAAATTGAACGAAGATATCTACAGTGAGATCGCAGCCCTGAGACGGGAGATCATCGAAAATGAATTCAAAGACCTGAATGATATGCAGCAGCAGGCTGTATATACTGTGACAGGATCTTTGCTTATACTTGCCGGAGCAGGCAGCGGCAAAACAACTGTTCTTGTAAACAGGATAGCTAATCTGCTGCGCTGGGGCAAGGCATACGAGACCGACAATGTTTACGGTACATATACAGACGAAGAAATCAGCGAGATACGTCAGGCGGCTGAAGGCAAAATTGTTCTTAGTGATGAGCTTGCACAGAAGCTGTCAGTTTCTGCGCCCGCACCGTGGAGGATACTTGCCATTACCTTTACGAACAAGGCAGCCGGTGAACTGAAGGAACGTATCTGCCGCAAGGTGGGAGAACAGGGACTTGATATATGGGCTTCTACCTTCCACAGCGCCTGCGGAAGGATACTGAGAAGCACAGCGCATTATCTTGGCTTTACCAGTCATTTTACGGTATACGACACGGACGATCAGAAAAGGCTTATCAAAGACTGTATGAAGACATTGCAGATAGATGATAAGATGATACCGGTGCGTGACGCTATGAGGGAAATATCAAATGCCAAGGATAATCTTATGACTCCGACTGACTTTGCGGTAACGGCTGAAAATGACAGCAGATTGTCCTCTATCGCAAAAATATATAAGCTGTATCAGCAGCGTCTTGCCAAGGCTGACGCAATGGATTTTGACGATATGATATTTTATACCGTTACCGTTCTGAAAGACTATCCCGATGTACTGGAAAAATACGGAAACCAGTTCAGATATATAATGGTTGACGAATATCAGGACACAAACCATGCACAGTATGAGCTTGTACGCCTTCTTGCAAGCGTCAATGGAAACCTTTGTGTTGTGGGAGATGACGATCAGAGTATATACCGTTTCAGAGGTGCTACTATACGTAATATTCTTGAATTTGAGGATACGTTTGACAACACATGCGTAATAAAGCTTGAGCAGAATTATCGTTCAACCAAAACAATACTTTCTGCCGCCAACAGCGTTATAAAAAATAATGTTATGAGAAAGGATAAAACTCTCTGGACAGAAAATACCCAGGGCAGCAAGATTATAAGGTACAACGCATACGATGAATACGATGAAAGCAAGTTTATTGTCAGAACGATAAACGAGGGTATCTCAAAGGGCGGCAGCTACAGCGACTATGCAGTTTTGTACCGTATGAATTCACAGTCACAGAATATCGAACGTGTATTTACCCGTTCTGGGATACCGTATAAGCTGATAGGCGGAAGAAGATTCTATGAACGCCGTGAAATACGTGATATGACAGCATATCTAAGCGTTATCAGCAACCGCAATGATGATATGCGTATGCGCAGAATAATCAATGTGCCGAAAAGGGGTATCGGCGACAAGACTGTTTCTCAGATAGAAGAGATAAGCAATATGCTTGGGCAGAGTATGTTTGAAACTATGTTTCACAGCGATGAGTTTGATGTTCTTGTAAAAAACTTCCCTAAGCTGACAGAATTTACGTCTCTGATAGAGGAGCTTTCCGATTATCTTGAAAGCGGTCATTCCATATCGGATATGTACAGTCTTTTGCTTGAAAAGACCAATTATATACCCTTTATCCTTAAGGAAAGCGATCACGGTGAGGAAGCTGTTGAAAACGTCAAGGAACTTCAAACCTGCATAATGCAGTACGAACAGGAAAATCCGGATAATGCCACGCTGCAGGGATTCCTTGAAGAAGTAGCGCTTTTTACAGACCTTGATAACTACAATACAAATGAAGAAGGCAGCTTTGTTGTGATGATGACCCTGCACAGCGCAAAGGGACTGGAATTTGACAATGTGTTTATTCCCGGAATGGAAGATAATACATTTCCGAGCTACCTTTCAACACTATCCGAGGATGAAATGCAGGAGGAACGCAGACTTGCCTATGTAGGCATTACAAGAGCTAAGAAAAATCTGTATCTCTCTTGTGCAAAATCAAGGACAATGTTCGGAAAAACTCTTCACAACCGTCCTTCACGCTTTTTGGGGGAGCTTCCGCTAGGTCTTGTGAAGGAAGTTGAAACAGAGCGCCCGTCCCTGAATGGTCTTGCCGGTGCTGCTAAAAAGGCTGACAGAAGCGCAGACATTGCCCGCAGCAAAGTTATCTCTGCTGCGGCTCAGAAAAAGAGCAATCCGAACGATTATAAAATAGGTATGAGGGTAAAGCACAAATCATTCGGTGAAGGACTTATAATAGCGTCAAGACCAATGGCGTCGGATATGCTGCTTGAAATAGCATTCGACACAGCAGGAACAAAAAAATTAATGGCAACTTATGCAAATTTAGAAATATTGGATTAAAAAAGTTTTATTATCTTCATATAGACAAATAGGAGAGTTTGTCGTATAAAATGGCAATTCATTGGATAAAATGGAAACAAATGACAAATATAGGTCTAAATTGTTTCTATTTTGGGTTGTTAAAAGATTGACAATTCAGTGAAATACATTTAAAATATTATATATGTACTTCTTTATTATTTGCCGATAATACAGACAGGATGATTGATCAGACTATGAAAATTTTAGCAATAGGCGATGTAGTAGGATCGATAGGATGCCGCTTCCTCAGGGACAAACTTCCTTCCCTGAAAAGGAGCGAAAGGATCGATCTTGTTATCGCAAACGGAGAAAATTCTGCCGATGGCAACGGTATAACCCCCTCATCTGCCGATTATCTTTTTTCGAGCGGGGTGGATGTAATCACCGGAGGCAATCACAGCTTCAGAAGAAGAGAAAGCTATTCTTATTATGATGACTCCCCGTTTTTGATACGTCCGGCAAATTACCCTGAAGGTACTACCCCCGGATGCGGTACAGCTGTTTTCGATATGGGGCGGTGCCGTGTAGGAGTAATAAACCTGATGGGATGTATGTATCTGGACAGCCTTGAGGATCCGTTTCGTTCAGCTGACAGACTTATAAAGAAAATGGATACGCCTGTTATCATAGTAGATTTTCATGCGGAAGCGACAGCCGAAAAACGTGCGCTGGGATTCTATCTTGACGGCCGTGTTTCAGCTGTTTTCGGTACGCATACGCACGTACAGACGGCTGATGAACAGATACTTGAAAAGGGTACCGGCTATATAACAGATGTCGGAATGACCGGAACGGTTCAGTCCGTGTTGGGAGTGAAAAAGGAGTTAGCTGTATCAAAGTTCAGGGATAAGCTGCCTGTTCGCTTTGATCTTGCAGACGGAGTGTGCTGTATGGATTGTGTTTTGTACGATATTAACGAAAAAAACGGTAAAACCTCAGCAATAAAACGAATGAGAATAGTATAGAATGTACAGAATATAATTTTTTTCGGCAAAACTCTTGCATATTTTCATCAAAATGTATATTATATAAGTATATGGTTTTTTCAGCATAAAGAAAAAATAAACACACGGCAAATTATAAAGACTCAGCCGCATGGATTCAGAAGATTCCTGCGGTGAACACATTTTGTAAGGAGGATACAGAGAGAATGGAAATTTTGAAGGTTTCGTCTAAGTCTTCACCTAACTCCGTTGCTGGGGCAATTGCAGGTGTTGTAAGAGATTATGGCTGCGTTGAGGTTCAGGCAGTGGGTGCAGGTGCAACCAATCAGGCGCTGAAATCTGTTGCAGTGGCAAGAGGCTACCTTGCACCGATGGGCATTGATCTCATTTGCATACCGGCTTTTACAAGCATAGAGATAGACGGTGTAGAGAGAACAGCTATGAAGCTGATCGTTGAGATCAGATGATCAAACAAAAATTTAAGGAAGTGCTTTAAGAATGATAAACGGATCCGGCTACAGAAACGCACTGATATCAGGTGCAAACAACATAACATCACGCAAACAGGAAATAAACGCACTGAATATCTTTCCTGTACCCGATGGGGATACAGGTACAAATATGTCTATGACTATCAGTGCAGCGGCTTCGGAGCTGGCAGAGAATGAGTCAAGAAACATATCTGAGGTCGCTTCTGCCGCGGCTTCTGCTATGCTCAAGGGCGCAAGAGGAAACTCAGGTGTTATCCTTTCTCTTTTGTTCAGAGGCATAGCTGACGGTCTTAAGGGCAAGGCAGAGGTTGACGGAAAAGCGTTTGTATCTGCCTTTCATGTCGGCGTAGAAAAGGCATACAGTGCTGTGATGAACCCTACCGAGGGTACTATACTTACCGTAGCGAGAATGGCTTTTGATGCCGGAAGAGCTGCTGCTGAGATAGACAGCGACCCTGTGGTTGTTTTCAGCGCATTGTGCAGTGCTGCTCATGACGCGCTTGACAAAACACCTGAAATGCTGCCTGTTCTTAAAAAGGCTGGTGTTGTTGATGCCGGCGGAATGGGACTGTGCGTAATATTTGACGGTATGCTTTCGCTTTTGCGTGACGGAGAGATCATTCCGGCTGAAAAAGAGGAGACAGAAGCACCGGCAGACGGAGTTCAGGCACAGATAGACGCAAGCAAGGAATTTTTCAGAAATGCTGCTGCCGAGTTTGACGCTGTTATCAATTTCACGTATTGTACCGAGTTTATCATTGGAAAAGCAGAGGATCTTTCAAAAAGTCCTCTTGAATTGAAATCATATCTTGAAACAATAGGCGACTGTGTTGTTGTTGCTGAGGATGACGACATAATAAAGGTTCATGTACATACTGAGAATCCCGGAAATGCTTTGCAGGAAGGTCTGACTTTCGGTCAGCTCCTGACAGTGAAGATAGAAAACATGAAGGAGCAGCACAGAAAGGCTGCTGAAAAGTATGAAAAGGAGAAAGCTGCTGCTGAGGCTGCGCGTCTCAGGGAGCTGGAGCTTAAACCGGCAGTGCCTGAAAAAGATGCCGGGTTTGTTGCAGTTGCAAGCGGTGACGGGCTTGTCGGCGTATTCAAGGATCTTGGCTGCGATCACGTTGTAAGCGGCGGTCAGAGCATGAATCCGAGTACTGAGGATATATATGAGGCAGTTATGGCTACACCGGCTAAGACTGTATTTGTTCTCCCGAATAACAAGAATATTATTCTTGCGGCTGAACAGGTTATTCCTATGGTCAGCGACAGAGAGGTAATTATTATTCCGTCTAAGACTATACCGCAGGGACTTGTAGCTATGCTGTCATATGCTGCGGACTCAACGACGGAGCTTAACAGAGATTATATGACGGCAGCGCTTGGCAATGTTTCTACAGGTCAGGTAACATACGCTGCAAGAAACAGTGAGTTTGGCATGACAAAGATAAAAGAGGGTGATATCATCACTCTCAACAACGGAAAGCTTACAGGCAAGGAAAAGGATCCTGTAAAGGCCGTTGTCAAGCTTGTAAAGGAAATGGTTACGAGAGATACATCCTATGTCAGCATTATTTACGGATGCGACATAACAGAGGATCAGGCTGAATCAGCTATGGAGAAGATAGAGGAAAAGTTAGGCGGAAATATTGAAATATCGCTTATAAACGGCGGTCAGCCTATATATTACTTTATCCTTTCTGTAGAATGATATAGTAACCTGAAAGCTGAAATAATAAAATGGGCTGTGGAGAGAACTTCTCCGGCAGCCCTGTTTTTTTGCGCAAATTATCCCCCCACAAAGTATGATACCTGTGAGGGGATAATTTATAAGTTGTCAGTTTTTAGTTGTAAGTCGTAAGTTGTAAGCTTAAAGAACTGGCGTATGACGGAATAAACTGACAACTCCCAACTATCAACTGACGACTGTGTACATTGGTTTTATTTGACTGTAACTGTGAAGTCCTTCATCACGGTTGTTCCTGTTCCGTTATCATCCTTGACATTTATTCTTACGTTATAAGTGCCTGCTGATGCCGGTTTAAAGGAAATGGATGTTTTCTTTGTATAGGATGAACCGCTGGGAGTGATATATGCCTTTGTCCATGAGCTGTCTGTTGACTTCTTGTAGTAATATGCAAACTTATAAGGTTCTGAACCGCCGGACGCAGCGCCTGTCATTGTAACCTCAGTATTCACGCTTACACTTGAAGCGCTTATAGAAGAACTGTTTTTCAGTGCAGCAGAAGATTTTACTTTTACTGTAAATTCCTTTGTCACAACTGTTCCTGTTCCGTTGTTATCCTTTGCATTTATCCTTACATCGTAAGTTCCGGAAGAAGCAGGTGTAAAGGAAACAGAGGTAGTCTTTGTATAAGCTGAACCGCTGGGAGTGATATATGCCTTTGTCCATGAACTGTCTGTTGACTTCTTGTAGTAATATGCAAACTTGTACGGTTCTGTTCCGCCTGTTGCCTTACCTGTCATTGTAACAGTATCATTTACATTTACAGTTGTTGCGCTTATTGCAGAATTATTTGCTAAGGGAGCGCTGTCGCCTTTGACTATCAATGTAAATTCCTTAATTACAACAGTACCAGTACCGTTATTATCCTTTACATTTATTCTAATGTTATATGTTCCGGCTGATGTCGGCTTGAATACTACAGACGTTTTATTTGTATAAGCAGAACCGCTGTCTGTTACATACGCCTTCGACCACGAACTTTCAGTTGACTTTTTGTAATAATAGGCAAACTTGTACGGTTCTGTTCCGCCTGCTGCATTACCAGTCATTGTAACCTCTGTGTTTACTGATACGATTGCATCACTGACTGATGATTTGTTTGAAAGTGACAAAGCAGGAGCAGCTACTGCAACTGTAATATCCTTCTGGGCAAACTCGCCTTTGCTGTCTTTTACGCTGATTCTTACAGTGTATGTTCCATCTGATGCCGGCTGGAATTTCTGGGATGATTCTGAGCTGTATTCAGCTATCTTTGTAAAGGCTGTATCAGTTGATTTCATATAGCTGTACTCATATGTATACGGTGCAGTACCGCCCTGTGCGTATCCCATAAGAGTCAATTCCTCGCCAAGCTTAATGCTTTCACTATTAACTCTGGAATTATTTACAAGCGGTTCAACCTGTACGCTTGCGTCACGGCAGTCAAGTCTTATCTGTTTTGTAGAAGGAAGATACGTAATATCAAGAACATTAGTTTCGCTGAGACCGTCTACTGTTATGCTCTTTCCTCTTGAGCTGTGTTCTTCAAGAGTATATTCAAAAAGCACGCCGGGTGTAAAAGTAAACCTTGCGCTCGTTGAAAGACAATAATACTTTTTTTCTGTTTTATCATAAAGGCTGCAGCTGAATGTCTTGCTGTTCTTAGGTGTGTATGTCAGCTTATACAAGCCTGTTCCGTCAGGCTGGAGGAATGTATCTATATCAGACCAGCCATGCTCACTGTCAATATAGTAAAGAAGCGCATAACGGTTGTCACTTACAGGAGGATCAACTATTACCGGTTCGTCAGATCCAGTGCCTTCAACCGCAAGGTTATTTACCTTGTATTTGCCGCTTGATGCGCTGCCGATAGAAAATCCGTTATACTGGTACTGAGATAATTCAATATCAACAGTCTGTTTATCATTGCTGCCGTTATTGAATATGATTTTCGGATATTCACCCGTCCTGTTGAATGCAACCTTATAGATATCCTTGCCGTTGCTGTCTGTACCGGATTTGCTGAGTTTCATGCCGGGCCATTCTGCATTTTTTGTAGAACCGTCCCAAGCATATAAATAAACCGAGCTCCAGCCGGCATTGTTTACAAAGTAATATGTATCTCTGTACGGATAGAAAACTGTTCCGCCGGTATATGCTGCCAGAGCGTTGAGCTTTTCTTCAAACTCGTCAATAACGCTCTCATCTGCCTGAGTCTGACCCTTATACTTGTAATAAAGCTTCTTCACTGCCTGATAGCTGTCATAGGATGAATATTTATAATTGTCTGATAGAACAGCCTTTGCCTTTGCAAGCTCATTTGTGATATCGACAGTTTTATTCTTGAGAGGTCTTTCCGCTGCCGGTTCATTAACAGCAGTTTCAGATGTACGCGCACCTTCCATAATGTAGCTGTACTGAGGATAGATAAGCTCGTCAGTAACGCTTAGTCCGTTGAATATTATCTCGTTTTCGTATACCTGAGCAAAATAGCCCTGAGTATATTCACAGTGTCCGTTATTATAATTCAGAGCTGTATGATCGTCGTTAGGCAGCGTAGAACCTGCAAGAGCCGGTGTATGGATCATGCTTGCAGCTTCTCCGTTTGCATCGAAATAGTTATAATCCATCGTAAAATCTTCATGGGTATGTCCTGAAAGGAAGATTATATTAGGATAATCCTTAAGCATCTGCTTGAACTTACCGTTATTTGTGTATTTCGGATCCATAAGTCCGCCGTAATACGGATCATCCAATCTGTCGCCTGCGCAGTAGCCCTTTACAGGAGCGTGTTCAACAAGGAAGATATTTCTTTTTGTATAATTTTGCTGTATAAGATTCTTAGCCCAGGCTAACTGATCATCTGAAAAGACATCCTCTTTATTTGGGTCTTTGCTCAGCTCCAGTGACATAAAGATGAACAGATCACCTGTCTTTTCCTCTATCATACTGAAATATGACTTGGAATTTTTTGAACCGTCTGTTCCTGTGGCAGCGATGAATTTGCTAAGACCGCTGGAAACTCCGGCTTTCAGATCGTGGTTTCCGTTTGATTCCCAGACCGGATTTACAAAATCACTCTGGCTGAGTATCTTCTGGTAAGCTTCCCATTCTTTGTCAAGATTTTCACAAGTCGCACAGTCACCAGAAATAACTACGTAGTCAGCATTTTTCTTTGCGCTAAGATTAAAAGCGTTTTTCAGATTATTTTCAGCGTATGCCCAATAGGGATCGCCGGAACGCTTATCAATATGCAGATCGGAATATGTGCTGAATGTATACAGCAGATTGCCGCTTACCGGTGAAAGCTGTTTATTTGACGGAATATCATAGACAAAGGCTGCATCCGAAACAGAACGGGAAGAAGTGGCTGCAATTATCTTCTTTGCGTCTACCGGTATAGCAGTATGGTATCCCATTTTTACTGTAGCCTGTCCGCCGGCTTTGAGAGTAAATTCTCCTATCGGGAAATAACCGTCAAGTGCCCTGGCGTCATCCGCCCAGTAAAGCTTGTATGTGCCGGCTGATTCTGCTTTGAATGTAATAGTACCTTCTGCATAGCCTGCTCTTGTTCCGGCAAAGGCATAGCTTATTCCGGCGGAATCTGCTGCACAGACTTTCAGACCTGCGTCCGGAACAGCCGAAACTGTGGAAAAAATCATTGGCACTGTTACTGCTGCTGAGAGTATTGCTGCTGTTGTTCGTGATAAGAATTTTGACCTCATAATAACATCCTTTCTTTGTTAATAGTTGTCAGTCGTCAGTTGGAAGTTGTCAGTTATCAGCAATTCAACTTACTTATAACCTACAACAAAAAAATTTCTGTTGCTTTGATAACAGCCGTAAATTGGAATTGCCGGGAAGTTTGAAATGCCTTGAAATTGTACATTGATGTAACAACTCCACACTCCACCTTCCACTCTCCACACTCATAACGGCTTTGAGCTTACAACTTACAACTGCATAGGTGATTCCGTACAAGTTATTTTCTTTGCCGGAATATTGATGATAATACTAAACGATTCGCCGTTTTTTTGTAAATATTGCCATCTGATAACCTCATTATATCACGCATGATTTGAATTGTAAACAAAAAATTTATGAATATATTAACGAAAAATATCAATATTTTTACCGGAATGATAAGTATTATTGCCAAAAAAAGGACTGCCGTGTGACAGTCCTTTCAAATATCAGATATTTCTTTATTTTTGTTGTCTTTCTTTTCCTCACCCGACGGCACCCGAACTCTCTCCGGCGGAAAAAGCTGTATAGATAAAACAAAGTCTATTATTCTGTTCAGTATATTCAGCGGAATATTTTTCTTCCATGCTGCATGATACAGAACGTCCATACTTACAAAGACTGCACATCCTGCCGTAACCTGAAACGGATACGAAGCTATCACCGATTCCGGAAGAATAAAAGGCAGTACCGCCAATGCAGCTGCCGGCGGAAAGGGCTTGCCGAATATAATCAGCAGAAAAAACGATATTGCTGACGCTGCGCCTATACATAAAACCATATTCAGACTATACAGATCAAAAAGCACTATCCTTACTGCCGTTCCTGCAAAGGCGCATAAGATCGTACAAAGAAAGAACTGAAACGGTGCCTTTTTTACCGGGCCGTCCTGTTCAGCTGCTTCTGCGAAAAATACTGCCAGCGGCGGTGCTATCATAAAAGTCATGCCGCTGTACAATGCCGCAGCTGAAATCAGAGCAAAACCGAATATAAGCCATACCCTGCGTATAAAATCCTCTTTTTTGTCAGGCAGAATATATTCCTTTTCCTCTTTTGAAAGCAGACCTGTCTTCAAAAGAAAAAAACGTATCAGTAATATAACAGCTGTTATTATTACAACAGACAGCGGATAAATCATACTCTGCACGTTTGTCAGCACAGGCAGAACTCCTGCCGATATCATAGGGAGCATCGTAGACTTCACCGCAGACAGCACTATTATACAAACCGCAAAAGCAATTATGACCTTGACATAAACCGGTATACTCAGATGTACGGACAGATAATACCCCATCAACGCCGACAATCCCATAAGCACAAGCATCTTCGGCGCATTGACTCTCCACGGCATTCTGTCGGCGATAAAAGCTCCGACAGTAAGCGCCGCCGTCTCAGGGAATATTATTTCCTTTTCACCCGTAACGACCGCGGCGACAGCCATCAGTACTATTACAATAACCGACAGCGCCGCCCGTATTACAAGACTTATTCGTCTGTTCAGATTCATACAGCTATCAGCACTCTGCTATTACTTCAACTTCGCAAAGAACATTCTTCGGAAGTGTTTTTACAGCAACGCATGAACGTGCCGGCTTGCTTGTGAAGTAGTTTCCGTAAATAGCATTGAATGCAGCGAAATCATTCATATCTGCAAGAAAACATACTGTCTTTACCGCCTTATCGAATGAAGAACCGGCAGCCTTAAGCACCTCGCCAAGGTTTTTCATTACCTGCTCTGTCTGTCCCTCTATTGTATCAGCTTCTACATTTCCCGTAGCCGGATTAATAGCTATCTGACCGGAGGTGAATACAAATCCGCCGGCTTTTACAGCCTGTGAATAAGGACCAATTGCATCTGGTGCTGTTTTTGTGTAAACTTTTTCTGACATAAAAATCTTCCTTTCTGATCTTCACTGAGCCTCATCAGCCGGATATAATCCCACGCTGAATGTCATAAGCTCATCTCTTTTGTATGTGTAATATTTATCACTGTACCCCAGTGTAGGGAGTACAGTTTTTATCTGATTTTCTGCGTTCAGATAATCCTCAATAGATTCAAACCTGAATTCAAGCAGATTTCTCCCGCTCCGGAACTGCTCCAGGGCGCAGGCATGAAACCCTATCTCGTCACCGCTTTTTATATAATAGCCCATATGTGTATAGTAATTGTCTCCGCTTTGCGCATCTGAAAGATCAGGGTCGCTTCTGTTTCCTTCGGGAGTATGCTCCTCAAACTGTTCCATCTCAAATTTTGTAAGACAGAAAAAATCGTGGTGGACATAAGGCTCTCCCCGGCTGTCAACAGTGTCATGATCATCCCAGGTGACATCTATATATCTTTCAGTACTGCTGATAGAATCTATCCTGTTCCACATATGCTCCTCAGAAAATATTTCCTTTGAGTCAAAACCCATTTTTTCAAGGATATATGAAAACGCATATGAATAGCCCTGACATACAGCCTTATGCTCTACAAGAGCACCGTACAGATTACGGGTGTTTCCGCTGTTGTCATCATTTCTGATAAATGTTGTTCTTTTTATAAGCTCGTCATGTACGCCGAGTACTTCCTTCCATTTATCTCCCTGTGAAGCACTTCTTACAGTATCAATGATTTCCTGTGCTTCCTTATCAATAGCAGCAGCCATTTTTTTACTGTTCTTTGCGCCGTTAATATACGAAAAATTATATACCTTGTAGGAGGTATTACTATAGCTCGTCACGGTAAAGCTCTTCACCCAGAAATGATCCGGACAAATATCCTCCCATTTGAAATCAGGCGCATTTTTTATAGCTACCTTTGGTTGAAGCTCATAGAAATATGATTCCAGAGCCGTCATGGATTCCTCATAGTTTTCGCTGTTCCATACAAGTCTCGGTATACCGTCCGGCAGAGAACCGCCATTTTCAACATCCGATTCAGTCTGCTGTCTGTACATAACAGCTGCGCTCAGTACAGCGGCAGAGAAAATCAAAGTAATTATGATCAGCCCAAGTGTCTTGCGGCTGAACCATCCTTTACCCATGGCATATCCTCCTCAGAGCAAATAAAGATCCGGTGAAAGCATTTCAGGCTCACGCATAAACACAGAATACTTTGTGATTTGTCTTCCGTCTATTATCCCTGTACGATCCTGTAGCCGCTCTCTGAAAGAGCTTCCTTGATCTTGCTTATATGCTCATGGTTTCTTGTTTCAAGGGACAGACGCAGGTAGCAGGAATTGATATCCGTGTTCAGATCTGCTCTGTCATGGCTAACCGCAACAACATTTGCGCCGAGATTTGAAATAATCTTTGAAACAGCGGACATCTCACCCGGCTTGTCAGTAAGGGCTACAGTAAATTCTGCAAGCCTTCCTGTTTTCTGCAAGCCTCTGTCGATTACCCTTGAAAGAATTGTTACATCAATATTACCGCCGGAAACAAGACAGCATACCTTCCTGCCCTTTAACGGAAGCTTGCCGAACAGAGCAGCTGCAACAGACACAGCGCCTGCGCCCTCGGAGATAAGCTTCTGCTTTTCGATAAGAGAAAGAATCGCCGTTGCAGTTTCATCGTCCGTAACAGTGATGATCTCGTCAACATATTTTGAACAGATATCAAATGTAAGCTCGCCCGGAGTTTTTACAGCGATACCGTCAGCAAATGTATTGACAGAGGGCAGAGTCTCCAGTCCGCCGTGAGCCATAGAAATATACATTGACGGTGCACCTGTACTCTGAACACCGTATATTTTTACATTTGGATTGAGCGACTTTATAGCGTAAGCAACACCGCTGATAAGACCGCCGCCGCCTATCGGTACAATAACTGCGTCGACATCTGACAGCTGATCCAGTATCTCAAGACCAATAGTACCCTGACCGGCGATTACCAGTTCATCATCAAAGGGATGTATAAATGTAGCACCTGTTTCCTTCTGAATCTCAACAGCCTTATCATGTGCGTCGTCATAGGTTCCTTCAACGAGAACTATCTCAGCGCCATAGCTCTTTGTCGCCTCAACCTTTGATATAGGCGCAGAGTTAGGCATACATATAGTTGCCTTTATACCGTAACGCTGTGCGGCAAGTGCAACACCCTGTGCATGGTTTCCGGCACTACAGGCAATAACTCCCTTTTCTCTTTCCTCCGGTGTAAGCTGAGATATTTTGTAGTATGCTCCCCTTGCCTTAAAAGCACCTGTTATCTGAAGGTTTTCTGTTTTAAGATAAAGTTCAAAATCATCCGAAAGATTGGTTGCCTTTATCATATCAGTCGGACGGATAACCTCCTTAAGAACATAAGAAGCATGGTAGATTTTGTCTAAAGTAAGCATTCTGACTTCTCCTTTATGTATCATCTGAAAATGATACGATATTTATTGACATTACATCAACTTATTTCCGCAAATTGCCGTCTTGTTATGCACTGATGCAATAATACGTTACCCTAATAAGATACCTCATTTTTCCTCAAATGTCAAGCCAGCGTGACGCTGAACCCGCACCAGTCTTGCACTGTTTTCTTCACAATTCGCAGCTTCTATGAATCACGGGCGGTGCCAGTGCCGAGCCGGCACTC
>CACXDE010000349.1 GCA_902766305.1 uncultured Ruminococcus sp.
AGTATCAGCCCCTCGTACTCAACGAGTATATCGGCAGCGGTCAGCCCTGGGATCTTGACGGCAATAACAGCGGTGTGAGTGTTCTTTCACCGTATCAGCAGGTTAAGGGCGCCGACTGGTATTCAGGAACAGCTAATGCTATCTATCAGAACATTAATTATATCGACAGATATAACCCTGATTATGTAGTTATACTTTCAGGCGACCACATCTACAAGATGGATTACTCAAAGATGATTGCTGAACATAAAGCTAATAATGCTGACTGTACTATCGCAGTTATTGATGTACCGCTTGCAGAAGCTTCAAGATTCGGTATTATGAATACAAATCCGGACGGCTCTATATATGAGTTTGAAGAGAAGCCGGCTAAGCCCAAGAGTACGAACGCTTCTATGGGTATCTATGTATTCAGCTATGACAAGCTCAGAAAGTATCTTATCGAGGATGAGGAAACAGAGGGTTCTTCACACGACTTCGGTAAGGATATTCTTCCGAAAATGCTCGAGGACGGTCTGAGAATGTTCGCGTATCAGTTCGAGGGCTACTGGAAGGATGTCGGAACTATAGACAGTCTCTGGGAATCAAATATGGATCTTCTTGATCCGAATGTTCCCCTTGATCTTACAGATGAATCATGGAAGATCTATTCAAGAAACCCTGTTGTACCGCCTCAGTATATTGCCGAAACAGCAGAGGTTCAGAATTCGCTTATAGCTGACGGATGCTCTATCGGCGGTTCTGTAGACTTCTCAGTGCTTTTCTCTAATGTTGTTGTAAAGCCCGGCGCAGTTGTTCAGGATTCTATCATCATGCCCGGTTCAGTTATAGAGGAAGGCGCAGTTGTACAGTATGCTATAATTTCTGAAAATACAGTCATCGGAAAGAATGCTGTTATAGGTGCTCGTCCGGAGACAATCGAAGACAAGGATCAGTGGGGTATCGCAGTAATAGGCGATAATCTCAAGATAGGCGCAGGCGCTAAGATCGCACCTAAGGCTATGGTTTCAAAAGATGTAGAGGAGGTTGAAGAATAATGCGCGGCAATAATATAATGGGTATCATCTTCGCCAATCTGCATGAGAACCTTGTAAGCGAGCTGACAGAAGTCAGGATCATGGGTGCAGTTCCATACGGCGGAAAGTATCGTCTTATTGATTTCCCTCTTTCCAATATGGTTAACTCAGGTATCAATAAGGTAGGCGTTATAACAAAAAGCAACTATCAGTCCATTATGGATCATATAGGCAACGGCAAGGCATGGGATCTTTCGAGAAAACAGGGCGGTCTGTTCATACTTCCGCCTTTTACGGATCAGAGTAATTATTCTAACAGGGTGTCAACTCTGAACAGTATCCGTCCCTTCCTTGAAAATTCTACACAGGAATATGTTGTAGTATCTGACTGCGATGTAATCTGCAATATAGATTTCCAGGATGTATGCAGAAAGCATCTTGAAAACGGTGCTGATGTTACTCTTATCTATAAGAGGGATCAGATTCCGGAGAAGCTTCATGATCCGACTGTCCTTTCCTTTGATTCAAAGGGAAAGGTAACTGATGTACAGATCAATAACAATATCACAGGCTCATGCAGCTTCTATGCGAATATGCTCTTCATAAAGAGAGAGCTTCTTATGGAACTTATTGACAGCTGCATCAGCAAGAATACGCTTAACTTCAAGCGTGATATTATTCAGGGTGAGTATAAGAATCTTAACTTCTTCGGCTATGAACTCAAGGGCTTCTCTCCTGTAATAACTTCTATGAGCGGATACTTCAACGCAAATATGGAGCTTATGAAAGAAGAAGTAAGGGCAGACCTGTTCAACAGCGACAACCCGATATATACAAAGGTAAGAGACGATATGCCTACAAAGTACGGTCTTGGCTCAAAGGTGAAAAATTCGCTTATTGCTAACGGCTGTATCATTGAAGGCGAAGTAGATAACTGTGTTCTGTTCAAGGGCGTTCATATTGGTACGGGTACGAAGGTATCTAACTGCGTTATCATGCAGGATACTCAGATAGGCGCTGACAGTAATCTCAGTTATGTTTTTGTCGATAAGGATGTAACAGTTAAGGACGAGAGAACTCTTATGGGTTATCTTTCATATCCTGTTTATATCAGTAAGGGCAGTGTAGTTTAAGATTAATTTTGGTCCCGCCCCGCCTATGGCGGAGCGGGATATGTTTTTGTTGGAGGTGTAATTAATGAAAGTTTTGTATGCTGCGAGTGAAGCCCAGCCTTTTGCAGCGTCAGGCGGACTTGCTGATGTAGCGGGTTCTTTGCCTCATGCTCTGCGAAAAAGGCTTATTGCATGCCGTATAGTAATGCCGCTTTACGGTGATATTCCACAGCCTCTCAAGGATAACCTGAGATTTGTAACAAGCTTTTCTGTTCCTGTATCATGGAGAAGACAGTACTGCGGAGTATTTGAAACGAGATATAACAGCGTAATTTATTATTTTATAGATAATGAATATTATTTCAAGCGTCAGGGACTTTACGGTCATTATGATGACGCTGAAAGGTTTGCTTTTTTCTCAAGAGCCTGCCTTGAAATGCTTCCTTATATTGATTTCAAGCCTGATGTTATCAACTGCAACGACTGGCAGACAGCGCTTATACCGACCTATTATGATCTGTTCTATAAAAACAATGACTGGTACAGGGGAATAAAGACAGTGTTTACTATTCACAATATCCAGTATCAGGGACAGTACGGCACAGAATTGTATGAAGAGGTTGTCGGTATACCGCCGGAGAACAGAAGTGTTCTTGATTTTGATAACTGCATCAACTATATGAAGGGCGCAATAGAAACGGCAAACCGTGTTACTACGGTAAGCCCGAGTTATGCCTGGGAGATTCGTGACCCGTGGTTCTCACATAGGCTTGATCCGATACTTAATGCGCGGTCGTGGAAGCTCAGAGGTATCCTGAACGGTATTGACAATACCTCATATAATCCGGCAACGGATATACAGCTTTACGCACATTATACGCCGGAGGATCTTTCCGGAAAGGCTGTAAACAAACAGAAGCTTCAGGAAAGGCTTGGGCTGGAGCAGAATCCTGATGTACCGATAATAGCAATGGTAACAAGACTTGTTGCGCATAAGGGACTTGATCTTGTAAAGGCGGCTCTTGATCAGATGATGAGGGAAGAGTATGTACAGTTTGTAATGCTTGGTTCAGGCGACTGGGAATATGAAAGCTTCTTCCGTACAATGCACGAACGCTATCCGGGAAGACTTTGCTTCTGCAACGGCTTTATCCCTGAGCTGTCAAGAAAGATATATGCCGGTGCTGATATATTCCTTATGCCGTCAAAGGCAGAACCCTGCGGTCTTTCACAGATGATAGCATTACGCTATGGTACCATTCCGATAGTAAGAGAGGTCGGCGGTCTGCGTGACTCTATCCATGACAGCGGAACAGGCGAGGGCAATGGCTTTACCTTTGCTAATTATGACGCTATGGATATGCTTGGCTGTATCAGACGTGCGATAGCTGGCTACTGGCAGAGAGACGGCTGGAAGATACTTGTTCAGCGTGCAATGCGCAGCGACAACAGCTGGGCAAAGTCCGCTACAGAATATATCAATCTCTACAAAGAAGTTATGAATGAGTGATGTCTGAAGTTCAGAGTTCAGAGAATGGCATTTCAAACTCTATTCTTCTCTTGTAAGTTTAAGCGTATCTGACAAAATACAGTTCTTGAATATGATACGAAATTAAAAAGAACAAGCTCTGAACTCTGCACTCTTAGCTCTGAGCTTTTAAGAGTTCGCAGCTTTTTTTCCACGATTTTCTATACCGGTTGTGGTATGATAAATACATCAAAGGCGCAAACAGCAATTTTTTATAAACCTGTCAAGTTTAGAATTGCGCCTTGTAAAGAGATACGTACAGCATATCTTTTATTGCTTGGGTGCAGTGATGATGCCTCGGCACACATGCTGCAAAAATTTGTATCTCGTAATAAAGACGCAGACAGCAGTAATTTAAGGTTTTGAGGGGACAGGAGTGCAGCGGCTTCGGCTTTGCGCCTGTAAAAAAATTATGCGTCTTGTAAGCAAAGAAGCATCGGGGTTCGATTCCCCGGTGCAGCTTTTTGTTAAGACAATTTATATTCATAAAACAGGGAGTGGAAAATATGAAAATGACAGAAATGCTGAAAGAAACTGCAAATGTTACATTTACCGAAAACGGCGCAGTAACAAAAAGAACAACGGGTTCGGATTGTCTTGACCTGTTTTCAAGAATAGGCGGTATGCGTAAGGCAGATGACGTGGAGATAATTGACTGCTTTATCCGTGCATACTGTGAAGATCCTGACAGCGCAGTTAAGCTCCTGTTTTATGCGAGAGATATAAGGGGCGGTCTTGGCGAAAGAAAGGTATTCCGCATAATACTGAATTGGCTTGCGGACAATCATCACGAAAGCGTCATGAAAAATCTTCCGTACATAGCAGAGTTCGGAAGATATGACGACCTTCTTGTACTGCTCGGTACTAAATGTGAAGCTGCCGCCACAAAGCTGATAAAAGAACAGCTTGAAATGGATATGGCTGCACTAAAAACTGATGGTCAGGTAAGTCTGCTTGCGAAATGGCTGCCCTCCGTTAATACTTCAAATAAAGAAGCAGTCCTTAATGGAAAGAAGCTTGCAAAGCTATTAGGGTTTAATGAAGCCGCTTACAGGAAGACGCTTTCCGCACTCAGGGCGCAGATAAAGATAATTGAAAATAATCTTCGTGAGAAGAAATATAATTTTGATTATGAGAAGCAGCCCTCAAAGGCACTTTTTAAATACAGAGCAGCCTTTATCCGCAACGATAATGAAAGATATACTGATTATCTTGACAGGGTAAGCAAGGGCGAAGCAAAAATGAATACTGGTACGCTCATGCCCTATGAAATAGTTGAATCAGCCTTTAATAAAATGGGTTCAATGACAGATGATGAAAAAAACGCTATAAATACAACCTGGGAAAAGCTTGAGGATTTCGGCGGAGATGAAAATATGCTTGCAGTCGTTGATAATTCAGGCTCAATGTACTGCTGGAATAAGCCTACGCCGGCATCGGTTGCGCTGTCTTTAGGACTGTATTTTGCAGAAAGAAACAAGGGCGCATTTGCCAACCATTTCATTACTTTCTCCGAAACTCCCCAGATGATAGAGATAAAGGGTAAGACCTTTATTGACAAGCTGCTGTATATTATGACATTTAATGAGATTGCCGATACAAATATTGAAGCAGTATTCAGACTTGTTCTTGATACTGCGCTGAAATATAAAGTCCCTCAGTCCGAACTGCCCTCAAAGCTTGTTATCATTTCAGATATGGAGTTTAACTGTTGTGTTGAGAATGCAGGCTTGACAAACTTTGAGAATGCGAAAAAGATGTTTGAGGAAAACGGCTACAAGCTGCCGGATGTGATATTCTGGAATGTTGCGAGCCGCAGCCGTCAGCAGCCTGTAACAATGAACGAACAAGGTGCTGCGTTGGTTTCAGGATGTACTCCGAGATTGTTCACTATGATCGCCGGGGGAGAAATGACTCCTATGAAGCTTATGCTTGAGATTCTCAATAGTGACAGATATAAGGACATAAAAGCATGATAAAAAAACGCCCGTTCCACACTTGATTCAGTGAGGTTCGGGCTTTTTGTTACCATTCTCCGTGACAAAATATATGTTCAGCAGCATATGTTAATGCTGTGGTTATAATATTCGCAGCAATAAAAACAGCAGTTAGAGCTTTTTTGTTTAGTTAAGACTTAAAACTTTAAAATTATTTTTTCTTCTCTTTTGCCGTCTTTAACGAGGCAATCAATATTCTTTTGATTTCTAAACAATCTTTAATCATGGAATATCCCTGTTCTTCATCTATATATTCTGAAAGTACCAATAATTTGAGCCAATATTCAGTTTCAGCAGTTTCTTTAAGAGAAATTTGCAGTTTTGCAATAAAGTCTGCTGTGCTGATACCATAAACTGCTTCATTAGCATTAGCACCAATAGATGTTCCGCTTCTGATGATTTGTTTTGATATGATTGATTCTTTCTTTTCAGTCGTAAGATATTTGTAAAGTTTAACAATCCTTGCTGCAAATTTAAGTGATTTTTCGAGTAACGGATTTTCATTTTGCATTTTCGGTACTCCTTTTTAACAATAAAGAAAAAAGAATAAAGAATAAATAACAATACAGAAACGCCCATCGGACATCATTCATATTTTTTATCTATTCTTTATTCTTTATTATTTGAGCCCCCGAGCTTGCGAGGGGGCGTTTCTGGTGCAGGTAACAGGACTTGAACCTGCATGAAATTGCTTTCATACGGACCTGAACCGTACGCGTCTGCCAATTCCGCCATACCTG
>CACXDE010000350.1 GCA_902766305.1 uncultured Ruminococcus sp.
CTTAGGCACCACTGAAATCTACACGCATCTGTCCAACGCACAGGTAAAGTCTGCAATAGAGAGCAACCCTCTCGCCCATGTCAATTCAAAAAAATCAAAATAAAAAATTCGTCAATAAGCAAAAACACAGTTTCGGTTTAAGAACTGCGTTTTTGTTTATTGAATTTAGTTATTTACATTTTCAAGATTTCTTCTGAAGACAACAACTGCCAGAAACGGCAGGCAGCAGAAAAGAGCGTATGCATACCTGAATTCTGCGAATACCGGTGTGCCGATCAGCATAGTGAAAATAATAGCAAGACTTGGAACTGTAAGAAATAAGACTGTTTTGTCCTTTTTTCGGTATGCCATGTATGCTACGAGTAAAATCATCCAAGTATGTAGCCCAATACTGACAAATGGCTTCAACAGATCGAAAAATTCAAAGGATTCCGTGTACCCGTACATGACGGTTTGCAAAGGCTTTGAAACAACGGTTCTTTTGAGATGAATATTGTTTTCCCAGCACGAATGCCCAAACCGCCAATAGTCATAGCCCGCATTCCAATAGCCTTTGGTCTGATCTACCCAAGCGGTAAAATAAGAATAAGGATGTGAAATGCCGAGTTCAAAATATAACATCGCGTACTCAGCCTTATGCGTATTAAGGTAATTCCGATTCCCTTTTATTCTGATAAATTTTTTCATCGGATCGACGGTTTTCGGATTGTAGTGCGAAGGGATTTCCTGGAAATCGGCAATTTTGTTGATCTTTTCTATCTGGACCTCAGTCAGATCATCGTTTTCGATAATGGTTCTTGAAATCTGCTGCACAGGGACAGCGAGCATTTCAATGAGATCCGATTGGGATATGTTCTGAGAATTTAACACGGGATAGGTTAAGATGACAGAAGTAATCAAAATACTGACAAACGCAATAGAAACTCCCATGTATTGTTTTCGATAGAAAAAGACAAACGCAAGCAGTATCAAAATAAAGACGATAAGACCGTTGCTTCTGAAAAGACAAATCCCGCAGCTGCTCAGCATCATGAAGACGAGGTTCAATTTATTATTCTTTCCGATTTTATTTGTATATCTGAAAAATGAAATAATCAAAAGCAATACAGAAACAGAGAACGGAATATCTTTCCACACTGTAAAGCTAAAAAGAATATGATAAGGCATCAGCGTGTAAATTAAAGTCACTACAAGCAGTATCTTTTTGTTGATGTGCAGTTCATATAAATTAACCAATGCATATGAAAAAACTGCCGATGTCATTAAGACCGTAAAAAAACTGTACAGTGCGACGCCGATGTTAATATCTCCAAAGAGATGAGTTCCGGTCCATATAAAAGGGTACATAAATAATGTATGATAAAAAGGATGACGGTTGGAAATACTGTTCTCAACAATCTGTGTCAGTTGATCCACACTGTCAATGGAAATAACGCCGGGATAATAGCACAAAAATAATATTAATGAATGAAAAGAACTGATAACTGTAAATACAGTAAAAAATACCTTGCGTGCCGACATTTTATACTTGCAATACTCGAACTGAAAGGGAATCCATTGTTCGGTAAGAAATTGCAATATGAAGAAAGCAAGGTATGTTCCTCCAAAAAACAGTATCGGAAAACATACGAGTGAAAGAAGCAGCGGGAGATGCGCAAAATATCTATCGAATGAAGTGAAATTAGACGGTCTGTCCCACAGTAAAAAAAGAATCGAATCACTGATAGCAGAATAGATTCCGTAGTTCGCCATCACAATCATCAGCGAAAAGGAGGAAGCTGCAACAAGGTTTAATCGATCAGATCGAAATGAAAGGGATTTATTGGCACCGATTACCTTGCTGCGGCACAAGAGCCCTATTAAACCGATGAAAAGGTAAATGATGTAGTAGGCGTCGGTATAAGAAAGAATAGAGAACCAACCTAAAATGCAGACGAATTGAAAGATGTTGTGAATGAAAAGACGATCTTTACCAGAGATTTTTGCTCCTAAAAAAGAAGAGATTACCGCTTTCATGGAAGGTGCTTCAGTCCTTTTTGTAATTATTTAAAAACAATTCATAGAGCTGCCGATGCTTTTTGATAACAACATCGAGAATTACGCCGCATATAAAAAGCAGTGTGGCAAACATAGCGATTACCCCGGAAACTATAAGTGTCGGGAATCTCGGAACCAATCCGGTGTCAAAATACTCTATAAGAACGGGAATAAACATCACTAATGAGAGTATCCATAACAAAGCCGAAATTACGCTGAAAAACATAAAAGGTCTGTATTCTCTGAAAAGAATAAATATAGTTCTTATAACCTTCATTCCGTCGGAAATCGTATTCAGCTTGGAGTGACTTCCTTCCGGACGGTCACGGTATCCTACAGGTATCTCACACAACAAAAAATTCTTGTCAAGAGCATGAATTGTCATCTCGGTTTCAATCTCAAATCCCTGCGAGAGAACAGGAAAATACTTGACAAAAAGAGGGCTGAAAGCTCTGTAGCCAGTCATAATATCTTTTACTTTGCTGTGGAAGATATTATTAATCAAAAACCGGACCAGTCGATTGCCGGTGTTATGAAACGGACGTTTGTTCTCCTGAAAATAAGTGGAAGAAAGCCTGTCCCCTATTACCATGTCTGCTTTTTTGCTTAATACGAGGTCAGCCATTTCGCGGGCATTTTCCGCCGGATATGTGTCGTCTCCGTCCACCATCAGATAGCAGTCGGCGTCGATTTCGCGGAACATGCTGCGAATGACGTTCCCTTTTCCCTGACGGTATTCATGTCTGACAATCGCTCCGGCCTCAGCGGCTATTTCCGCGGTGCCGTCCGTTGAATTATTGTCGTAAACATATATTTCCGCTTCGGGAAGCTCTCTTTTAAAATCCTTTACAACCTTTTCTATTGTCTTGCTTTCATTGTAGCAAGGAATCAATACGGCGATTTTTATGTTATTCATCAGTTTTAATCTCCTCATTATTTAATTGTTCCGAACTGCCTCTGAACGCTATCACGGTCAAAAACGGCAGACAGCAGAAAAGAGAGTATGCGTACCGGAATTCAGCAAAAACCGGAGTGGCAATCAGAAGTGACAGAATATTGGC
>CACXDE010000351.1 GCA_902766305.1 uncultured Ruminococcus sp.
ATAAAACACTTATCAGTTCATACACACACGCAGTAGAATTTAAGGATTCACCCATTCTTATAGGTGAACGGATTAATCCTACAGGAAAAAAACGGTTCAAGGAAGCTCTCAGAAGTAATGATATAGATTATATTCTCGGGGAGGGGCTTAGTCAGCAGGAAAAGGGCGCTCACGTTCTTGATGTAAATGTTGGTCTTCCTGAAATAGACGAAACAGAAATGCTGAAAAATGTTACTTTTCAGCTGCAATCCATAATTGACCTTCCTCTTCAGATAGATACTACAAATATCGAATCTATGGAAACAGCGCTAAGATATTATAACGGCAAGGCAATGATAAACTCCGTAAACGGCAAACAGGAGGTAATGAAAGAAATATTCCCTCTGGTAAAAAAGTACGGCGGTCTTGTTGTTTGTCTTACACTTGACGAGGATGGTATACCTGATAATGCGGAAAAAAGAGTGGAAATAGCTGAAAAAATAATAAAAACGGCTGCTGAATACGGTATACAGAAAAAAGATCTGATATTTGACACACTTGCAATGACAGTAAGTGCTGACAGCAATGCTGCGATCGCTACTCTGAAATCACTCAATATCATAAGACATAAACTCGGGTGTCATACATCACTTGGTGTATCGAATATATCATTCGGGCTTCCGTGCCGTGAAATTATTACATCAGCCTTTTTTACTATTGCAATGGAAAACGGTCTGTCGGCTGCCATAATGAATCCTCACTCTGCTGAAATGATGAAAAGCTATTATTCATTCAGAGCGCTTCATGCTATTGATGATAACTGTACAGACTATATTGAAAACATAGGCAGATATGCTTCTGCTGTATCTGTACAAAATTCTGCACCTTCTGTTGCAGCAGACAGCGGAAATATCAGTGAATTTGAAAGCCCTCTGCAAAGGGCGATTGTAAAGGGTCTTAAGGAACAGGCTGCCGAACTGACTGTTGAATTGCTCAAAACCGAAAAACCTCTTGATATAGTAACCTCTCAGATAATACCTGCGCTTGATATAGTCGGCAAAGGCTTTGAAAAAAAGACGATGTACCTTCCTCAACTTCTTATGAGTGCGGAAGCGTCACAATGTGCTTTTGAAAAAATCAAGGAAAGAATGTCCGAAAATACAGAAGAGAGTGTAAACAGAGGAATATTTGTTATAGCTACAGTTCACGGAGACATTCATGATATCGGTAAAAACATAGTAAAGCTTATACTCGAAAATTACGGCTTTGAGGTACACGACCTTGGGAAGGATGTTCCGCCTGAAACAGTTGTAAAGGCTGTTGTGGATCTTCATGCGCCGCTTGTCGGACTAAGTGCGCTTATGACAACGACTGTTCCGGCTATGGAAGAAACTATAAAACAGCTGAGAAAGGATGCGCCCTGGGCAAAGGTTCTGGTTGGAGGTGCTGTGCTTACTCAGGAATACGCAGATAGTATTGGCGCAGATTTCTACGGTAAGGACGCAATGGCAACAGTACGCTACTCAATGCAGATAATGGAAAACAACTAAGTATATTCAGTATAGTGAATTTATATAAAAGTTTTTGGAAAGGGGTTTCCCCCAAAAAAACAAATAAAAGCCAGTGAACCTGCATTCATTGGCTTTTTTTATTTATAGTTTTATTACATTTAAAAGCTTCCATAAGCTCAGTGTCACATTTATAAGCTCTCCAAAAATAAAAATTGCTATAACGCCTTTTATTCCAAGCAATGGTATCAATGTCAGCGCCATTATGACACGGAGTACTGACTCAATAATGTTAATGTGGAAATAGCTTTTCTGACAGTCAAGACCCTTAAGCATCCCATCAACCGCACTGTCAAGATATGACAGCGGAATAAGCGGCGCAAGAACACGAAGATAAAAATCAGCGTCACTGCTGAATCCTAAAAGCTTTGTGATTATCCCGGGAGTAAACAAAAACGGCAGCATCATTACAAGAGAATATATTATAGTTACCCTGAGTGAACGTAAGGCAATACGTCTTATGTTCTTTTTGTGTGTAAGAGTCCTCTCCTGTGCAAGCTCGGTTACAATAAGCTGGGAAAAAGGTACTATGAAAACCGAAGGAAACAGAACACAGGGTATTGCCATTCCGCTGATTATACCATACTGTGTAAGTGCTTCCTCACGCATTGCTCCGCTGAGCATAAGACCGGTTGGAATAAGATTGTTTTCAAGTGCTGAAAGTGCGCTTCTGATACCGGCGCTTGCAGTGCAGGGAATGTATATAGGCAAAGCAGCTTTAATTATATTCTCTGCCCTCTCAGACAAAGCTGTATGCTTTTTATCGTACAGCCAGATTATTACACAATATAGTGAAGACAAAAATTCTGCCAGTGCTGTTCCCACAGCTGCACAGAAAATCGGAGAAATACCAATTGAGGAAAGATATTTGATTGAAGCGAAAAAAATCAATATCTCTGCTGACTGCTCTAATATTTGTTCTCCGGCGCTCCTTATTATTTTCCTTTTTGCCGTGAAATATCCCCTTACAGCTGCTGAAAAACCAGCAAACGGAAGTGATGCGCCAAGTATCCTTACTGACGCTGCTGCGCCTCCGGAAAAAAACTCTCCCGGGAGGATAAACGATGACAGTATCATAAGAACTCCTATTATTGTACCGCTTAACAGCCCGTATAATAGTATTCTGTCACGTATATAGGAAACCTTTCCATATTCTTCCTTTGCGGACATTTCGCCTGTCAGCCTTGTTATAGTGACAGATATTCCCGAGGTACACATTAGCAGAAAAAAAGCATATATGCTCATCACCAGCCTGTACCGCCCTAACATTTCACCGCTCATAACGCAGGCAATCTTGACTGCAAAGAACATTCCCATGCTCTTTATGATAAGTGAAGAGGCTGAGAGTATCATTATGTTTTTAAGAAATAACTTCTTCTTCAAAACTAATCCTCCTGATATATCGGATAAAATGTTAGTGTAAAATAATTATGGGAGTTTTATAGAATAATTGTTTTTCAGAATCTTACAGTCATGGAATAACACCGCCCGTGATTCAAGAAAGCCGGCTCATTAAGAAAGTATTGTAAGACTGAATTGGGACCGGCGGCTCGCCGGTGGATAAAATATTTTTGTTGACAGTATATATATTTCAGAGTTATAATTATAAATATTAGTACAATTATTGAATTTAGTAACTTTTGGTGGAAGGATGATCGGATGTTTCGTCTAAGGAAATATTTGAAAGACTATATTCATTTTTTGATCATAGGACCTTTGTGCAAGCTTACAGAAGCTGTGCTTGAATTATTTATACCACTTGTAACTGCTGATATTATAGACAACGGAGTAATAAAGGGTGACGCATCTTATGTCATGAGTCATGGTGCGCTTATGGTAATAATGGGTGCATTAGGGCTTTGCTTTGCTCTTGTCTGTCAGAAATCTGCGTCAATAACATCCCAGGGCTTCGGAACAAAACTAAGAAACGCAATGTTCCGGCATATAAACAAACTGTCCCATGCCGAGCTTGACAAAATAGGTTCGCCGTCTCTTATCACAAGAATGACAGGTGATATAAACCAGCTTCAGCTTGCTGTAGCTATGCTGATAAGGCTTGTCATACGTGCTCCCTTCCTTGTTATCGGTGCTCTTATTATGGCATGTACTATAGATCTTCAGTTGTCAATTATATTCTTTATCGCCTCTCCCCTTATTGCTCTTGTACTTTATGGAGTGATGAATTACAGCGTTCCATTTTTCAAGGATATGCAGAAAAAGCTTGATAAGGTTGCTTTGCTTTCAAGAGAAAATCTTTCGGGAAACCGTGTTATCCGTGCATTCAACAAGCAGGATGATGATGAGATGATATTCGCAAAATCAAACAGAGAGCTTGCAAAAACTTCTATACTTGTAGGAAGAATATCAGCCTTACTGAGTCCCGTAACGTACATAATATCTCAGGCGGCTATTATAGCTATAGTTTGGTTCGGCGCTGTAAAAGTCAATGCCGGAAACCTTCAGACAGGCGAGATCATCGCTCTTGTCAATTATATGACTCAGATACTGCTTGCTATGATAGTTGTTTCAAATCTTGTGGTAATTTTCACAAAGGCTTTTGCAAGCGCTTCAAGAGTAAACGAGATACTTGACCTTAAGCCGTCAGTTACAGAAAAAACAAATGAAATAATAGAAACCGATAGTAATGCCCCTGCCGTTGAATACAGAAATGTCAGCTTCGGCTACGGTGAAGACGGAGATGCAATAAAGGATATATCCTTCACCGCATACAAAGGACAGACTATAGGTATAATCGGCGGAACAGGTTCCGGAAAAACTACCCTTGTAAATCTTATACCAAGATTCTATGATCCGAGAAGCGGAGAAATTCTTATAAACGGAGTAAATGCAAAGGAATACAGCTTTAGACAGCTTCGTGATAATATGGGTATAGTTCCTCAGAAGGCTGTGCTTCAAAGCGGTACTATCCGCTCGAATCTCCTTTGGGGGAAATCAGATGCTGACGATGAGGAAATAGAAAAAGCTCTGAAAGCTTCACAATCATATGAATTTGTTTCAAAGCTTACGGAAGGTGTAAATAGTGAGGTTGCTGCGGGCGGAGTAAACTATTCCGGCGGTCAGCGCCAGAGACTGACTATTGCCCGTGCATTGATAAAACAGCCAGAAATACTTATTCTTGATGACAGTGCAAGTGCTCTTGATATGGCAACGGACGCAGCACTCAGGAAAGAGCTTGCAAAAATGAAGAATATGACTGTCTTTATAGTATCTCAAAGAGTATCGGCAGTGAGAAATACTGATAAGATACTGGTTCTTGATAATTCTGTTTTAGCAGGATACGGCAGCCATGAAGAGCTTATGAAAAAATGCAGTATATAC
>CACXDE010000352.1 GCA_902766305.1 uncultured Ruminococcus sp.
GGAGCTTCTGTTGTTAATAATACATCTCCTATCTTTGGTATTCCCCTTACCATAAAACGCTTATATTCCTCTGGTGAGATGAAATAGCAATTTGAATAATCAATATATCCATCTTTTACAGTTTTAGCGCTTAATGTCTGGATACCTGAAGTAGATTTATGAGGCGTTTTTCCACGATAATCAATAATATCTTCAAGAGCATCTTCCATATAATAATGCTTATATTTCATACCCAATCGCCCCCAGCTTCTTCCTGATCTCGTCCTCGAGTTCATGGGACTTCTTGAACATTTCTGAAAGCTCAGACGTCAGGCGTTCCATTTTCTCATCGAACGGTTCGCCGTCATCCTCCTTCTCCTCAATACCAACATATCGTCCCGGTGTCAGAATATAATCCTGCTTGGCAATATCCTCAGTGGTTACAACGGCGCAATATCCTTTTTCATCCTCCAATTTCCCGGCAATATAATCTTTATAAGTATTAGCAAGTTTTTGGATATCACCTATGCCATCGTGCTCTGGACTATCCGGATTATCATCATCGGTAAGTTCTCTTAATTTACGAGATACCATAGTTCCCATGTTTCTTGCATCTATGAACAGTGTTTTTCCTTTCTGTTTCTTCGCATTCGGTGCACACAAAAACCATAGTGATACGGGTATCTGCGTTGTATAAAAAAGTTGTCCCGGCATCGCAATGATGCAATCGACAAGATCAGCCTCGATGATCTTCTTCCTGATTTCTCCTTCTCCTGAGGTGGTAGTTGAAAGAGCTCCATTTGCCAGTACCAGACCAATTCGGCCTCCTGGTGCCAGGTGCCAGATCATATGTTCCATCCAAGCATAGTTTGCATTACCTGCAGGAGGCATACCATACTTCCATCGTTGATCATCTTTCAGCTTATCAGCTCCCCATGGGGAAAGATTAAATGGCGGATTCGCCATAATAAAATCCGCTTTCATCGTAGGATGCTGATCACTGAGAAATGTATCCTCCGGGATTTCACCCAAATTCGCATCGATCCCGTGAATAGCCAAATTCATCTTTGCCATCTTCCATGTAGTTGGATTTGACTCTTGTCCGAATACTGAGATGCTATTGATATTTCCCTGATGATTTTCAACAAACTTTGCAGACTGCACAAACATTCCACCAGAGCCACAGCACGGATCATAAACGCGACCATTGAACGGCTGAAGGATCTCTACTATCGTTCTAACTACACATGAGGGAGTATAAAATTGTCCAGCATTTTTTCCTTCTTGTTCTGCAAAATGTCTGATGCAGTATTCATATGCTCTTCCTAGTAGATCCTTTTCATTACTTTGCGCACTCATCTTTATGTTTGTAAATAGATCTACTACATCTCCAAGACGACGCTTATCCAGTTCGGGTCTTGCAAAGTTCTTTGGCAGAATACCTTTTAATGACTTATTTTCTTTTTCAATTGCTACCATCGCATCATCGATAGTTTTTCCAATCTCTGGTGTATGTGCTGTAGCAGCAATATCTTCCCATCTAGCGCCTTGCGGAACAAAGAATATATTATCGGCAGTATATTCGTCCCTGTCTTCTTCAAATCCTTCTCCTTCATTTACTAAGGCTTTATGCTTCTCTTCGAAACTATCAGAAATATACTTTAGAAAAATCAGTCCGAGAATGACATTTTCATACTCCGAAGGATTTATGTTGCCCCGAAGAATGCATGCCGCATCCCATAATTGCTTTTCAAAGCCTACATCCGCTGTATTCTTATCCGTCATCATTCGTCTCCTTTGGCATTATCCTGTGAATTTATTTTTTGCTGATATTCCTTTATTCTTGTTATCCAGTCTCCTTCTTTAAAGGATGCAATGCTTGGATCTTGAAAATATTCAAGCATTTCCTTTGTACAAACTAATAAAGGCAATCCGTTATATTGAGGCAAATGCTTTTCTATCCAATCTTGAAAATATGACTCGTCAACACTGATCAAAGCAACTCTTCGTCGAAGCATAAATGAAAGAGCCGGATCATTTACCTTAAAATAATCAGGATCAGGATGTGGCTTCTTTTTTGTGCCTCTATCCACTATTTCAACTGTTCTGCTATCGTACAAAGCATTAATTAAGCTGAATACCTGCTCATAGGTCAGTGTTGTAAGGTCTAGTGCATTAATATCTTTATGCTCTTTAATGCCTAGTATCCAGTCAACAGAAACGTTATATTTTTCACTTATCAATTTTAATGTTTCTGCCGTTGGCTGTTGCTTACCGTTTCTGATTTTATTCAAATTTGCAGGAGACATATTTAATTTGCTCGCTGTCATATAATCTGTTTCACCAGCAAACAATTCATTCAGTCTACTACTAATGACATCATTAAATTCAGTCATTATCTCAATGCCTCATTCTCTATTTGTCTTCTATTTGCTTCAACATTTCCTCATTCACCTTTATGGTCAGGTCATAAAGATTTAATAGATCTTGTTCATCATCAAAAGCTTGAGTTAATTCTTGCTCGACATCCGGATCTTTCCAAGCCTCTTTAGGAAGGATCATTTTACCTTTAAAAACGCAGAGCCTGTTTTCTATCCAGCTTTGAAGCGACAATGTATCTGCATCCTGCAATGCTTTGCCTTTTTTTAGGAGTTTTTGAAGCAATGGGTCAACAATAACCAAATGATTTTCATGTTCGGAATAAGGAATCACTGCTTCTGTAATATCAATTGCCCCTTTTCCTTTCAATTCCAAAATATCCTCAACCGCACCAGCATAAGATAATTTATCGCTAGTCTCGGTTGTTTTTTTATTTGTTCTTCCAAGAAGCCAGTCCACTGATACGCCGTACTTCTCGGAAATATCAAATAGTTGATCAGTTGTTGGAACCTGTACTCCAGAAAGCAGTTTACTTACCGTCGATTGAGACAAATTAATCTTCTCCGCGATCCTATCTTGCGTATCACCATTAAATGTCTCTTTTAGCCTGTCTTTAATTATCTGTTTGTTCAAAGACATATTATCCTCTTATTCTGTTTACGAATATGAATATTCGACTGGTGAATAA
>CACXDE010000353.1 GCA_902766305.1 uncultured Ruminococcus sp.
AAGTGCTGCTGCCCATTACCAGCGCTGCTGATCTGTCATCCGTACCAGCAGAATTGATCGGATGCTTCAATATCATTTTCTATCAGAACGCTGAAGACGCTGTGTTTAAGGCGCTGGGTGTGGAGTAATAGGAGGATGACAAAATGATGCACTATCAACGAGGCTCTGAGTGGCGAAGATGGGATTTGCATATTCACACACCGGGAACGAACAAAAATGATCAGTACGAAGGTTCGTCAATTGAAGAAAAATGGGACAATTTTTATAATGCAATATCAACATATGTTGGCGACGGTTCAGATCCCTTAAGGGATATTAAAGTTATTGGCATAACGGACTACTTGTCTATAGACAACTATCTCAAAGTGGTTTCGGATAAAAGAATCCCAGATACAGTAAATCTCATTCTTCCGAACGTTGAACTACGTATGGTTCCATTTGCAAAGAACTCTCCTGTTAATATCCATTGCATTTTTGATCCACAAATAGTTGATGGATTGGAAGGACGTTTTTTCAGCAAACTCCAATTTTCTTTTAATGGCAGTTCATATAACGCTTCGCATGACGAACTAATTCGTCTCGGCAGAGATTATAAAGGCGATCAGAGCCTTTCAAAAGATGCAGCATATGCAGTTGGAATAAACCAATTTGTGATTGATTTTTCCACATTGAAGAATGTATTTGATGCCGATTCTGATCTCCGCGAGCATTGCATAATTGTTGTTTCAAACAGTAGCAATGACGGAGCTTCAGGAGTTGTTCAGCATTCAGATTATTTTTTGAACGGTGAATCGCAAATGGATGCAACAAGAAGAGCTCTTTATCAATTCGCCGATATGATCTTCTCGGGAAAGGACTCTGATGTAAAGTATTTTATTGGGTTATCAGCTGATGATGAGTATACAGTTAAGAAAAAGTGTGGCTCTTTGAAACCGTGCATTCACGGGTCAGATGCCCATTCATGTAGGGAATTATTTGAGCCTGATGGAAAGCGGTACTGTTGGATCAAAGCAGATCCAACATTTAATGGCTTTAGGCAGGTTTTATATGAGCCTAAAGATCGGGTTCGGATTTCTCAGATTATGCCGGAAACAAAGCCTGACTACCAAGTAATAGATATGGTTGAGGTTCGTAATGAAGACTTTGCTGCTACTCCGATTCTCTTCAATGATAAATTGACATGCATTATCGGCGGTAAATCTACGGGAAAGTCTCTTCTGTTACATAATATGGCATTAGCAATTGATCCTGCTCAGGTTAAAGAGAAAGCCGCTGTAACAGGCAATGGGAGTAAAGAAATAAAAGATGTGAAGGTCTATTGGAGAGATGGCGCGATTAGTCAAAACGGGTCACATTCACAGGAGCATAAAATTGTATACATCCCTCAAACCTATCTAAATCGACTTTCAGATGAGCATGAAGAATTAACCGAGATTGACGAGATTATTCATAACATCGTAATGCTCAATAATGATGCCCAAAGAACGTATGATGAAATGAATCAGAGCCTTTCAATGCTGAAAGCAGAAATCGATAGGGCAATTTATACATTAATACAACAGTATACAGATTGGCAAGATAAGGTTAAGACACTTGCGGAAATAGGGACGCGTTCAGGAATTGAGAAGGAAATAAAGAAGATAGAAAGCGAAAAGGAAAAACTAACAAAGGAATTGTCTCTATCAGAGGGGGATATTACCACATATGATGAAGTCACAAAAACAATTGCTGCACTAAACAGTGAAATCTCTTCGATGGAAAAGTATATAGAGATAATACAAGGAATTCTATCATTGGTGGCCTTACTGGATGCGGACTATGACTTATCCGATGATTTGCAAATAGCAATAAAGAGCTCTGGAGAAAAGGCTGTAGAAGCAGCAAATAATGTGTGGCGTATAGATCAAGCAGCATTACTAAACGATTTAAGAGATAGACTAAAAAGTTTACTGGACCAACGGAGTGAGAAAGATGCAATTGCGGAGCCATTAGCAATAAAAATCTCTGAAAACGAGGCAATAAAGAAGTTGTCAGATGCTTTGCATGCTGAAGAAGAAAAACTGGTAAGGTTTAATGATATTGAGGAGCAAGCAAAGAAGAGCAAAGATAAATATGATGGACTGTTAGTACAACTTGCCAAGAGCTTTATCAAATATCGTGAAATCCATGGAGTTTACGCGGACTCGATAAATAGTAATGCATCATTGGCAGCAGAAGAGTTGGAATTCTCCGCTGAAACACCCTTCAGGAGAGAAGCGTTTATCCAAGTAATCTTATCTAGTTTTGACCGGAGAACCTCATTCAAGACAATTATAAGTGTCGATGACTGTACTGAAGCATGGATAACAGAGAATAATGTAACACAGTTGATTGATTCGATCGTTAATGGAACAATACATCTGACAAAAAATAAAACCGTAGAAAGTGTATTACGCGAATTGTTAGGTGATTGGTATAATTCTGCTTATAGAGTAAGCATGGACGGAGACTTGATCGATGAAATGTCTCCTGGAAAAAAGGCTCTAGTTCTGCTCAAAATGCTTATAAGCCTTGCAGAGAGTACATGCCCTATTTTGGTTGACCAGCCAGAAGATGACCTTGACAACCGTTCAATTTTCGATGAACTGATACCTTTTTTGAAGAAGAAAAAAATAATGAGGCAAGTGATTGTTGTAACTCACAACGCTAATGTAGTATTAGGCGCTGATGCAGATGAGATTATTGTTGCCAATCAGGATGGTAAAAACTCTCCAAACAAGCAATACAAATTTGAATACAGAACAGGTTCAATCGAGGACGATTTGCCAGAAGAATCAGGATGTGTTGACACATTAGGAAGGCAGGGTATTCAGCAACAAATATGCGATATTCTAGAAGGTGGGCAATCTGCGTTCGATTTACGCAAGCATAAATATCGCATATAAAGTGTCAATAGTCATTAGAGGTGAATATGGTTGGAGGATACAGAGTTATCACGCTTTGTGGTAGCACCCGTTTCAAGGACGCATTCATGGAAACTCAGAAGCGTCTGACGTTAGAAGGTAACATTGTCATCAGTGTTGGTCTCTTTGGCCATTCCGGTGATGATGAGGTTTGGACGGAAGGCACCAAGGAAATGCTGGATGACATGCATAGTGCGAGCTGTTGATGCTGAAACGCATCGGCGGGAACATCAAGTTTCCGCTAACTCTGTTTTCTCAATGAGAGATAGAC
>CACXDE010000354.1 GCA_902766305.1 uncultured Ruminococcus sp.
AGCTATCGGATGTGTAAGACAAATTGACAAGCTCGGAAGACTGGTGCTTCCTTCAGACATCAGAAAATCACTAAACATTGTTAATGGTGTCGATTCGGTAGAGTTCTTCGTGGATGATGATGCCGTCATTATCAAGAAGTACCGGCCGGCGTGTATTTTCTGTGGCTCTGCAGATAATATTATCAGCTATAAAAACAGTAATGTCTGTGAGTCGTGCCTGGATGAGCTTAGAAATGGTAAAAAGTAAGGCTTTTGCGGACAGATTGGCTGATGATAAAGATCGGTTTTTTAACTTCCTTCAATTATTTGTTAATTCATAGAACCAAATTCGACCCTAATGGATAATAGAGCGGCGGTCAGCGAACTGGTTTATCTAAAGAACCTTAGCGGGAGGACAAGTGTGTGCTTGTTCTCCTCCTTTTTTTGTTGAAACAGTTGTTAGTTGTAAGTTATAAGTTATAAGTTGTAAGTTGTAAGTAGTTGTAAGCTCAAAGCATTATGAGTGTGGAGTTGATAAAGCTCAGAGTCAGGAGTGCAGAGTTCAGAGCTGTTTAACCCCTCCGTCATTTCGCCGCTTGCGTGACGAAATGACACCTCCCCTTTCAGGGGAGGCTTTTGCTGCATCCTTCTTTTGAGACTTTTTGGTATGAGATGTTTTAGTCAGCAAATTCTTAAAGTTACTTTCCCTGCCAGCTTCGCAACTGACAACTGACAACTGAAAACTGTAAACTTCCAACTGACAACTGACGACTTCCAACTTTGAATAAAAAAATTATGTAATATTCTATTGATTTATCTTTACTTCGTGATATAATTATAGTATATGTATACTTTTGGACCGCCGGTTATTTTGCACTGCGGCGGCTAAGGATGGTGCAGGTATGGATTTTAAAACTTATGTACAAAGTGTGGTCGCATCTTATGTTGAAAAAGATGATCAGAATGTTATTTTTATAAAACACTACAATACTATAGATATTTCCAAGGAAGAGATCCTTTCTGACGTTGAAGATACAGGAAATAAGGTTTTTCTTTATCATGAATATAAAATGCACGATATGCCTGAGGCTTTTGCACCTTTTTTGGGCTGGATCAGGTACTGCTATGAAAAATTCTATAAGGAGTCTGTGTCTGCTGCTGATTTTCTGAGGGAAGCTCATGTAAATCCTATGCATATAGAGCCGCTTTCATGCTTTATTACGGACGGTATCTGCACGAGGAAAGAGGATGTTCTGAATTTTGAGATAGCTTTTGAGACTGAACGTATTCTTCAGGATCTTACCGGTGTGTTTGAATATATATCCAGGAAGCATTATCTTATTATGATGCTGTCAAAGTTTCACCTCGCACCGCTGAGTACGATACAGTTTTTTAAGATTCTTATGCAGAAAAAAATAAACATCCATGCTATTGTGATGTATAATGACGAATTTAATGTCCTTTCCTATAAAAAATCTGTCTGGGATGATCTTATGCAGAAGGCGGATGATCAGAATCTCCAGCTTGAATGGGGCAGTCTTGACAGTGAAAGAACTATGGACGTGCAGGATGCGTTCTGGTATGATAACAGCAAAAAGGATGAATATCTTATAAAGATCATAAATATGTATCATACGTTTGCGCTTCAGGACGCTTATTATTATATGGGAGATATACTGTACAGAATAGATGAAAAAACTATAAACCTTACTAAGCATGAGCAGATACCGTTTCTCCAGTATGCAGCGATGATAGATATGAATCTTAAGCGCGTTAATAATGCACTTGTTCTGTGCGATAAGATGCGTGACCTGTTTATCAATGAAAAACATGAACCCTATCTGAATTTTATATACTACTATCTGAGTGCCCACGCAAGGCTTATACTGTCCCAGGGTAAGGAGGTTGAGCGGCTGTGCAAGAAATGTGTAAGTATAGCAAAGCAGATGGGGGACGAATACCTTGTCTGTAAGTCGGAAATATTGCTGTGGCTTTCCTACTGCGGTATATGCAAGGACATCTTTGAGTACAATTTCTGCAATGAAATAGATATGGACGTTCTGGAAAAGGCGAAAAGATTCGGGTTTACCAATTTTCTTGCATATTTGTATGTTTTTGGCTTTGAAAATGATCCTGAGGATGTAAGGGCAGTCGCGCTTGGTGAAAAGGAACCGTACTATTTTAATCTGGGAATAGAGATCGGAACTAAGCTTGAAAATGATAATTTCCTGCTTAATGCCTATATGAAGAATATTATACTGTATTCACGTGCAGGATACTATAACTATGTCCGCAAGATGTACAAGAAAAGACTTTCGGTTCTCAGGCGTCCCAATCCTCTGAGAGAGTCGCATATGCTTGCCGGTCTCGGATATAACAGTATTATTCTTGAGGATTATAAAAAAGCAAATGAATATTTAAAGCAAAGTGTCTGTACCCTTACGGAGCTTGAACAGCCCGACGATGTGGCAAATTCAATGTATAATCTTATGATGAATTACTTTGTCGCCGGTTCATATGAAAATACGATTATCACAATAGATATTATACTCAAGATGATGAGGGAAATGGGATATCAGAATATCCGCACCTGCAGTAATGTGAAGCTTTATTCCCTTATGGCAATAAGCTGCTATTATACTAAGGAATATTACAACAGCTACTATTATCTGAGCAAAATAGAGGTAATAGTTGAGCATATGATAAGGGTGCTTCTTGATACAAATAAGGGAGTGTGGGATGAGGATCTTACCCTTTACCATATTTTAAAGGCAATGCTTTACAATCACGAGGACAAGACAGAGCTTAGCATAAAAGAGTTTGAGTTGGCAGGTAAATATTTAAAAAACGCTACGGTTTCCCATTTCTTCACATATCCTTTATATGCACTTGAACAGGCACAGCTGTACAACAAGATAGGTGAGAAGGAAAAGGCAGAGGCTATAATCCGTGATGCTATAGAATTTTGCGGCAAAGAGGATCTTAATAAGAAGAAAGCAAAGCTTGAATATTATCTTGAACACGGAGAGAGAGACACTGAGTCCGATCTTCCGGAGACAGTTGATCTTCCGATAAAGCATATGTTCCAGATAGCAAGACAGGCAGGCGCTCAGATAAAGCTTCGTAAAAAAGAGGATGATATCAAGTTCCTTACGGCTTTGCAGGAGACTATAAGCCGTGAAAATATGACGCCGGAGGATCTTTATCAGAATACTGCCGCTGTTCTGAAAAACAGCTACAACCTTGATGAAATAGTTATACTCAGACGAAAAGACGGGGAAAGATACATTATGTATGATGGTGAAAACTGCCCTGTTGATTATGATCAGTCGGATGAGCTTTTTGATTTCTTTAAAGAATATAAGCAGGCTTTCCTGACAAACAGAACGGACAAGAATTTTACCCAGTTCATGCCTGTTATGAAATATTTTGATGAAGAAACTATAATGACTATGATCGGTATTCCTATAATGGAGCAGACCGGTACGGAAACGGTATTTCTTGCCAGTGTAAGGATAAACCGAAGGACGATAGACGGACGCTTCCTGTTAAGCGGCGATGACCTGATGATATTGAAATTTGCTTTCGGTCAGTACTGCGAAATGATGAGAAGAATAGACAACAGGCAGATGATAGAGAATATGAATCACAAACTGGAACAGTCTGCTATTACCGATCATCTGACAGGCATAACAAACAGAAGCGGCTTCAGCAAACAGGTGGAGCGTGTAATAGCTTTGGACAGTCATATCAGCAATGTCATTTTGTATCTTGATCTTGATAATTTCAAATATTACAATGATACATTCGGACATGAGATAGGCGATCTGGTTCTTGTCTGTTTTGCGGAGATGTTCAAAAAGATGACGGGGAGCAAGGGTCTGCCTGTCAGATACGGCGGAGATGAATTTATCATATTGCTTTATGATCAGACGGAGGACGATGCAGTTGTCCTTGCACAGAATATATACAAGGAAATACAGGACGGTTTCAGGGATGAGATAAGAAGAAAGCTCGGCAAGCCTATAGAGATACCGGAGAATAAGAAAATATCCTGCTCGATAGGAATTGCGGCATTTTACGGAGGATCAAAGGAATCCTTTGAAAAGGCGCTAAATCAGGCTGACCAGATGCTCTACTATGTAAAGCGTCACGGCAAATCCACATTCAAAACCTTCAGCTGATATTCCACATACATTCCAAGATCATTCCATATGGATTCCTATCTTAGTGAATATAATACAGTCATGATAACAAACACCGCAGATGAAAAATAATAACAGCGGTTTATTAAGGGGGATCTTATTATGTTAAAAAAGGCAATTACAATAATTATTGCAGCAATGATGATCGCATCACTCGCAGCCTGCAACTCAGGTGAAGGTACATCGGACACAGGCAGTAAGGCTGGTTCATCAGCGGCTTCTGCATCAGCAGCATCTGAAACAGACGGCACAGCATCAGATGATTCGGCAGCAGAGTCAGTTGATTCAGTCTCTGATACTGCTTCTGAGGATAACAGCAAATCCGAAAGCGTATCCGGTGAAGAGCTGACATACACAGCAAATACTTCCGGTAAGCTTGATACAGCTGATCTGTTCTCAAAACGTGATCTTAAGCAGACAGCGGATACAGACGGAGCTAAGACAATACAGGCGGCTGACAATAAGACAGAGACTATTACCGAAGAGGGTGTGTATATCCTCACCGGGACGGCTGGGAATTTCACTTTGAGGGTTGAAGCAGACAGCAAGGCAAAGGTTCAGATAATTCTCCAGAATGCAAATATTACCAATGTCAGCAGTCCGGTAATATATGTTGTATCAGCGGATAAGTGCTTTGTTACAACGGCTGACGGTGAAAGCAGTCTTTCAGTTACTGGTCAGTTTACGGCTGACGGCACTACAAATACTGACGCAGTAATTTTCTCAAAGGATGATATTGTTCTCAACGGCACGGGTACACTTAATATAACATCAACAAACGGAAACGCCGTTTCAGGCAAGGACGACATTAAGGTGACTGGCGGAACCTATAATATAACCTGCGGCGGTCATGCGTTTGAGGGCAAGGATTCTATCTCAGTATATGACGGAACATTCACTATCAAGGCAACCAAGGACGCTTTCCACAGTGAAAACAGCGATGATGATACCAAGGGCAATATCTATATAATGAACGGTACTTATAAGATAGAAGCTGAAAGTGACGGTTTCCATGCCATTGCAGTTGTACAGATCGACGGCGGCGAAATGGATATAACCTCACGTGAAGGCATAGAGGCTACCTATGTACAGATAAACGGCGGTACGATAAAGATAACAGCTTCTGACGATGGTATAAACGGTTCTCAGAAGAGTACATCACTTGGTACTCCTACAATAGAGTTTACAGGCGGTTCAACGACTATAGTTGTCGGACAGGGCGATACGGACGCTGTTGACGCAAACGGTGATGTTATAGTAAGCGGCGGCACAATAGATATCACATCTACTGTATCCTCATTCGACTATGACGGAAACGCTGTATACAACGGAGGTACTATCATAATAAACGGCGAGCAGGTTGACTCTATACCTGAGCCGGCGATGATGGGCGGTCCCGGCGGCGGAATGGGCGGCAGAGGCGGATTCATGCAGTAATATCCGGTTTAAAAAAAGAAAATATGATACTCTCTCCCAGAATCAGAGCTTGATTTTGGGATAGCAGTTTTTTATAAGAAATAACGTATTTGTGGTTGTTGACTGAATTTTATAAAAATGATATAATCTAAGAAAAATCAGGAAGCGGTGATAATTTTGATACAGAAGGATAAAGTGATCGATTCATGGATAATGGTTGAACACCTGTCAGAAGGCGACTTTAAAAAAAGTAAAAATATGTATGCACTGAAAGATATTCAGGATGGGGACTTTCATACATATTTCAAAAATCTTTTGATGAAAAAACACAGAAATTCCGGTATAGTTATTTATGGCAGTGTTTTTAAATTTGAAAAAGTTGTAGAGATAATGAGGAAATGGTACAATATCAGACCCACAGAGGAAGAAATCCGCATGGGAGATAAATTTACCGCTGCAATATATTTCGATAAAGATCTGATCTTTCAGGGGACGAGAACATTTCTTACTGCAAGCGGATATATACGCATAAGGGATGCTCGTGTTATTAATGGAAGTGTTGAGGATCCTCAGAGAAATTTTAATAAATTTCAACAGGAGTTCGGTGAATTTGAAAAGGAGATCAAAGATAAGCTGGAAAAGAAATTTATTGAAACAGAGAATGATAAAGACAAATTCAATCGGACGATACTGGAATTAGGGAAATATTTTCCTTTGGATTCAAGCTATGCCGATGTGCTGGACAATATTGAAACAGAGGCTGCAAATCTGCATTCATTTTTTATCGAAGACCTCGAAAAGGCTAAGAAGATAAGCACAGACAATTTGCAGGCATATCTTTTCGGATATGATGGAAGAAGAATGAATCTGGACAGCAGAACAGATTCAGCTAATTATGATCCTGAAATATTCAGCAGGATATTACAGCCTTGCTGTTATCCGTCGGGAAGATTTCCAGGAGAAACAAAGTATTCTTTGTCTTTCATGCAGCAGGTGGCTGTTAATCTTTCTGTTGGTTTTGACGACAGAAAGATAAGAAGCGTCAATGGTCCTCCGGGAACAGGAAAAACAACGCTGCTAAAGGATATATTTGCAGAACTGATCGTTAAGCAGGCCGTTTCTGTTGTAAACATGAAGAAAAAGCTCATTGAACGTAAGGACAAGAATGTTATTGCTGAACTGCCGGATGAGATCTCAGAAAATGAGATAGTGGTAGCAAGTTCAAATAACGGTGCTGTGCAGAATATCGTCAATGAGCTTCCTCTTATTTCAAAAATAGATGAGGAGCTGCTTGAAGAGCTTAAAGACAGGGACGGCTATTTCTGGAGTCTTTCAAATAAGAAGCTTTCGGAAAAATGGGTGGAAGAAAACGGAAACAAAAAATGTGAGCTTGTAAGGGAAGATGAAGAAGGTGAAGATAAGTTCTGGGGACTATTTTCGCTTGAGGGCGGAAGAAAACAAAATATGGACAATATCATTTGCAGGATAAAGCATATTAATAAGTATCTGGCGGAAGAATATGAATCGGATAAGAATATTTACAGCGAGTTTCAGAAACAATACGATCTTGTTAATGAAATGAAAAAAGAGGCTCAGAAATTTGCTGACAGTAGTAATAGCTGTCAGAAGGATCGCTGTAGGCTTTCAGAGCTAAGAACTTCATTTGAATCAGAACGGACAAGCAGAGAAAACGCTGTTGGTAAAAAAATTGTGGAGCTTGATGCTGATATAGAAAAGTATGGTGATAAGATAGGCGATAGTGAAAGACAGCTTGAAGAGTTTAACGAAAGAAAAGGGAATGTAAAAGAAGAGCAGAGGAATGTGCAGAATCGTATTGACGCACTGAAAGCAAAGAAGCCCGGCATTTTTTCAGGGCGGGCAGCAAAAGAAGAATACAGCAGAAAAATGAATGAATTTCTGGATCAGTCTCAGCAGTTGAGTGAGGAATATATGAATTGCAGCAATGAGCTGATAAGACTAAAAAACAGTATCAATGAACTCAAAAAAGCAAGGCTTACTGCTTCGAAACAGAAAGATTCACTGAAAAATGAACTGTATGCATGGATAGATTCTATGAAGGCGGAAATGTCAGCTTTAGAGGAACGTGTATCCGTATATAAGACAAGTTCGTCAGGAAAGGTATTTCAGCCGCTCGATATGAGTCTTGAACACGAAACATTGCAGCTTTCAAATCCGTGGTTCGACGAGGAATTTCGTATAGAACAGTCGAAGCTGTTTATCCTTGCACTGTGCGTAAGAAAGCAGTTTCTTTATGAAAATCGAAAGAATCTCATTTCTGCCTATATAACATGGAACAAGAGAAAACAATATGTTGAAAATAAGCGTGTGATTGCAGCGGCGTGGCATTGGATAAATTTTGCAATACCGGTAATAAGCTCTACTTTTGCCAGCTTTTCAAGAATGTGCGGGTATCTGGAGGAAAATACCATAGGGCATCTTTTTGTAGACGAAGCAGGGCAGGCACTTCCTCAGGCAGCAGTGGGCGCAGTGTTCCGCAGTAAAAATATAATGGTAGTAGGTGATCCGGCACAGATAAAACCAGTGCTTACGCTTGATTCTGCTGTCCTTGCTATAATCGCATCACATTTTGGTGTAAACGAAAAGTATTTGTCTGAGTCTGCTTCTGTTCAGACACTTGTAGACGCAGCAAGTAAATTTGGTTTTTATAGGCAAAAGGATAAAGCAGAGGATTCATGGATAGGTATACCTTTATGGGTACACAGAAGATGTATGTATCCTATGTTTGACATATCCAACGAAATATCTTATGACAACCTTATGGTACAGGGCATAAAAAAATACGGCAAAACAGGCTGGTTTGATGTTGGCGGTCAGGCGGACGATAAATATGTGAAAAAGCAGGCGGATTTCCTTGTGAAAACGCTAAGCAGAATGATAGAAGAAGATCCCTCTATAATAGATAAAAATGAAAAAGATGTTGTTTATGTTATTACACCTTTTTCAAAGGTAGCGGACATGCTTTCTAAGGAGCTAAAAAAGATAAACTTTACCAGATACGAAAACAATAAGTGTACAAATATAGGAACGATACATACATTTCAGGGCAAGGAAGCACCAATTGTTTTTATGGTGCTTGGTGCGGATAAGCAAAGCAGCGGCGCAGCCGGCTGGGCAGTTGGTGAACCGAATATGATGAATGTTGCGGCAACACGTGCGAAAGAGGAGTTTTATATAATTGGAGATAAAAAGTTATACTGTTCACTTGGCAGTGATGTAGTTAACAGTACAATTTCGATAATTCAGCAATATAAAAAGAAATTTCCGGAA
>CACXDE010000355.1 GCA_902766305.1 uncultured Ruminococcus sp.
TTCAAAGTTGCTTGAATACCGGATTTTTAATGAATTTTCCACCCCAAGCCTATAGAAGCTACGGGCAAGATTTTTAACCTAAATTGGCAAGAAGTCCCCCGCCTCTAAGCGAAACGTAGGCGGGGGACTATGTCACGCGGTGAGTTTCCATACTCTGAATTTGAACTACTGAATACCGTAGAAGTACTGTTTGGGATATGCTTTCTGAAACAATCCTCCCTGAATGCGGATGCGAACATTTTGTTGAAGATGATGCAATATCGGATTTCAAGGGATGAATACAGAAAAAATCCCTATGTTTACGACTGGAAAATGAGAGCAAACTTTGCACGAGGATATTAGGAAATAGAACTTTTCATAACAAGAGAACTTGAAATTTCCCAAAAATATCAGTTTCACTACTGTCAGAAAAAATGTTCTGATAAGCTGAAAAAAGCTTGATAAACAGCGGCAGGGCATTTTGATATGTCCTGCCGCTGTTTATACTCTGTTTTATGAAGATGACCGTGAGAACACGAGGTCGAATATTGTTGTGAAATTGATAGTTGTTGTTTCAGCAGTTTGTTTCTTATAAACTGCTGTCAGTGTATAAACACCGTTTGCGTATTTTTGTGAATTTTTTATAACGATGCTCGGATATTTTTCAGGTTCACCCTCAACTTCTGCACTATTATATGAGAAGTCATTATCATTAGTATTTTCCTGATTACCGAAACTTTCCGCATCACCGCTTGTTGAATCATATGTATAGGAAACAAAGAAATTCGTTCCTGTGAGTGAGGCTTTTTCATTATCGGTCATTTTAACTTCCGAACCGTCCGACATTATCTTGTAGATGGTAAGATTGGTTGCCTTGACAGTCATAACACCGTTTTCGTCGGTATCATCGTTTTTCTGGTGATAATCTTCAATCTTGATACCCTTGACGGTTTTGTTTTCCTTTGTTGTGCTGTCAAGCGTGTAGAACTTGTTGACTTCTGTATCTTCCTGACTGAATTTATCGTAATAGCCGACTCTGTCATAGTAATGTACGGTTGCTGTTTCACCGGCAGGAACAGTTATTGTCATTTTTTCTGTTTCGGTTCTGTGCGGACCTTCATAGACGGTATCGGCATCAGTATCGAGTTTCCATGTATTTTCAACAAACTCATATCTTGAAACCGGAATCCTGGTAATTTCATATTTACCTGGTTCTATACGAATCTTACCGTCTTCGCCGATATGATACATACCTTTGTATTCAGATTCTTTGGTGGCTTCCTCATACCAGTTATTGTAGTCATAATTCGGATCGGTATGCGAGGTCAGTCCCTCTGTCCATTTGCCGTTTTCGTCTACTGTGAGGGCTACTGAAATTTCTTTGCCGTTTTTGGTGTTTTTCAAAGCCCATGTAGGTTCTTCGCCTTCTTCCGGCTCCTGACACTCATAATAGCCTGTCTGTTTGATTTTGAAAATGAATGTCGGGTTTCCCCATTCATTCGGGCGATACTCGTCAATATGTTCAAAAAGTCGAATATACGCCGCATCCATCTCATCGGAGCATATTACATTCTTGATAATCGTATTATTGCCGACAGAGAAGTAAATTTTCCTGCTTTTGCCTGTATAGGAATCAATATTGGAATATCCTTCAGGTGACTGCACTTCCTCAAGACAGTAATCTCCTAAAGGCAGATTATCAATTTTCAGTTTGCCGCCGGAATTTGTTATAAGTGCCTTTGAAATATCATAAACAGGCGTTGTATCGCTCGTCATTACATTGTATTGAACCAGTGAACCGTTGTTTGTTTCATATTCTCCTGAAGCTATCATAGTGTTCACAGTATTGGATTGTGTCGTGTCATAGTATTCGTACTCAAACTTATTTTTCCGCTTGGCAAGTGAAACACAATCTCCAAGCGTATTATCATTATTGACTGTAACAAGCCTGAATTTTGCACCAGCAAGTGCTGACCCGACATCATTGATACCGACTTTTTCTTTGGCTGTTTTTTTCAGAATGACCTGATCGGGCAGCTTTTCATCAATAACTTTCGTAGTAAGCGAAGTGACCGGTATCTTTTCCGTTTGGAGCTTGTAGCCTGCCGGAGCAGCCGTTTCTTTCCAGTAGCACTTGCCGGCATCTACTATAACTCTGACTTCCGTTACTTTTGCATTTGGATTGGTTTCTTCATTCCAGATATCTGTCAGTTTATGGTCAAGATAGTTCTTGTCTACCTCATTGCCTTCTGCATTCAGCTTGAGCCATATGATTTTTTCCTGCTTGCCGTCTGCACCTGTTACAACAGTTGCCAATTTGACATCATAAGTTTCACTTTCGGGTGGTTCTTCGTCATCATTCTTGATTTCGTTGACAAGTTCAAGAAGAAAATGTTTCTTTTCAATATCACCGCTGACGATATTTTCCTCAATGTAGTCCACAACATTCTCTGTACTCGGTACAAATCTGTACAAACCGTTAGCTGTTACGGATTTCAGTTCGGACTGCCTCATATACTGATTTGTATCACCGTCCTTTGTTCCGTTGGTAATCCGGAAGTACATAGCATCGTTGGGAACACTTATTCTGTAAATATTACCCTGACCGGCTGTTCCGGCGGCATCAGTGTAATTGACAGGTGCGTCGCCGTTCATCAGCTTATCGGGCTTATAGCCTGAAGATGCTTTACCCAAAGGATTCTTGTCATTGTCATAGAAAATAATGTGCATATCATCAAATACCAGACGTTTTTCTGTGTTGTCAAGCTGATTTGTACCGTTATTGATAACATATATCATCTTGTTGGAACTGTAATATTCTGTTGTGCCATCTTCCTTGTTTTTTTGAGTTGCCGGATAGGCTTGGACATAACTGCCGGCTGTACTGTTGTATGTGCCGTAGTGCTGTATATCGTCAGTATTTAAAGCATCCACACGGTAATTTGTACCGCCTGCCGTATAGGAATATACGTCAATATTGTTTACACTATCATGCGACATTTCCATAATGTCTATCTTCTGAGTAATCTTGCGTGTATTGTCTGTTGCCGAGCCGTTGTTGAAGATAACATACGGATATTTTCCGTCACTGACTCTCGGCAGTTGGAACATATAGACCATATTTCCGTCATTATCGGTATAGACAAGCGGTGCATTATCGCTTGTGCTTGCCTTGACGCCCGACCATTGGGTATATTCGCCGTCCGCACCGCCGTAGTAATAAGCATAAACAGTATTATTGCTTGCAAAGTGGTTGCCTACATCAGTGAGATAAATATAATCATTGTCTGTTCTTGGGGTGAGCGGATCGGTAATAGTCTGCGTGGGAACACTCTTTCCTGTACGGAGTGTCTTGGCTGTCACATTACCGTTGTTGTCAACAGTAAATGTCGTTCCTGCATGGTGGTAATTTGCGATCTGAATATGAGGATCATCTCCTGAAATCCAGATTGTTCCGTCGGCACTCTTGACATTGACAGTTTCATACAGATGTATAACACTAGAACCTAATGTACTGTCGTTACTGCTTATTATGAATGAACGTGCGTTCTTCGGCAGACGTATCTTGTAAGGGCTTGTGTTGTCATTTGTCGAAGTATCGCCATTTATCTTTGCTTTTTTCAGGCTTATGCCCGTTGTTGCCATTGTGCTTGTGTTGCCAATAGCGGTTGTGGCATTATCGTCACTGTAGAACATGATATACGGTTCTGTTATGTCAGTTGTTATGGTAATGAGGTTATCATCACAACTCTGATATGTGCCGTCTGCGTAAATTCCGGATAAGTCTTTGTCAAAGTACTTGTATTGTCCGTTTCCGTCAGGTTAAAGACCATGTTGCCCTTTGTATAGTCACTCTTACTTGTGTCTGTTTCGGACTGTGCATAGCGAAGAATGTCATATTTCCCTGTTGTCTTGCGTGTCTTAATGCTTGTGTTGCTGTCATCGCTGTACTGTTTGCCTGTACTCAGTGAGAATTTAGCGGCATTTGTTGGAATCGCAATCCTAAAGTATTCTGTATTGTCTTGTTTGCCGCTGTATTTCATCAGATAGCCTTCACCTGTCTGAAGTATCCGAGAACCGCTTGAATTATAGAACTGAATATGAATGTCATCCCATCCGGCAGTATTCCGGATATAAAGATAATCGCCACGCTGTTCATAAGAGGTTGTTGAAGTCGCTTCATTGTGAAGTTTGGAACTTCCGCTTGCTGTATAGAGATAACCTCTGTGGAAGGTGATAACGCTTGTTTCATGTAAACTGACACCTGATACAAGCTGACTTTTCAAGCCGTTATTGAAGATGACCTTACTGTAATTCTTGCGTTCTCCTTTCGGTACACGGAATTTATAAACCGTCAGGTTGTTTTTGTCGGTGTAGGTTGATTCGGGATTAAGCGTTGTACCGTATTCTGTCGGATATTTGTAAATATCCGAA
>CACXDE010000356.1 GCA_902766305.1 uncultured Ruminococcus sp.
CAAGTCAAGGGACTGTGACAGGAATGTAAGAGACGTTCTTCTGAAAATGATAAAGAACAGGAAAAACGGCGTCAAGAAATCCGGTATCGGCGGACTGTTCAATATCTTCCGGTAAACACTTTAGCAGAGTCAGGAGTGTGGAGGGTGGAGTTGATAAAGCTCAAAACGGCAGCGTGAGAAAAATAACATCAGTGTACAGTTCACAACAACTTTCATACTTTACCAACTCTACATTCCTGATTCCTGACTTCAAATTCCACTTTTTGTCTGGGGGTAGTATAAGAATGAAAATGTTACTGAAAAAAATATCGGCGGTGCTGCTTTGTGCGGTAATAACGGGAGCAGCAGCTGTTTCTGTACCGATATTTGTTCCGGACAGCGGTATTACAGCAAGCGCGGCGGTCACAAGTGACAGGATAGAGTATCTTATATACAATAACGAGGTTTCTATCACAGGATACAGCGGAAGCAATTCAGCGGTAGTTATTCCGTCAAAGATCAGCGGGAAAGACGTGACAAGTATCAGCTGGTATGCTTTTGAAGGACATACCGGAATAAAAAGCATTACAATTCCGTCAACTATGAAATATATAGGCAACGGCGCTTTTTCCGGCTGTACAGGGCTTACAAGCATCACCATGCCAAAAAACGTTGAGAGGATCAATGTCAGTGCTTTTTATTACTGCACCGGACTGAAAAGCATAAATGTTGATCCGGCTAACAGCTATTACAGTTCAAAGGACGGCATACTCTATAATCATTCCGGAAGTGAACTGATTTTCTGTCCGGGGGAAAAAACAAATGTCACCGTTCTGAAGGGAGTCAGTAGTATTTGTGACGTAGCTTTTTACGGCTGCAAGGGTCTGACGGGCATAAGCATTCCGGACGGTGTGAACAGTATCGGTCATTGGGCATTTTATGGCTGCACCGGACTAAAAAGTGTATCAGTTTCAAAAAGCGTAAAAACTATTGACGAGGATGCTTTCTGCGGCTGCACCGGACTTACGGGTATCAGCGTTGCCGGAGACAGCAGCTTCTACAGCTCTAAGGATGGTATCCTGTACAATAAGGACGGCAGCTCGCTTTTATCCTGTCCGGGCGGGAAAACTATCACGTCTGTTCCGTCGGGAGTGACAAGTATCGGAAATTATGCGTTCTGTGCCTGCGCCGGTATGAAAAGTCTCACTGTTCCGAAAAGTGTTGTGAAGATCGGTGACTTTGCTTTGGGCTACTATTATGACGCAGATACGTTTGTTCAGCAGATAAGCGGATTTACTGTATACGGTGCAAAAGGTTCTGCCGCTGAGAAATATGCAGATGATAACGGCTTGAAATTTGTCGAAAAAACCGACAGCATTCCTGTATCAGGCATTACCCTCAGCAAGACAAGCATAACTATCAAAAAAGGGAGCAGCGCTTCTATCAAGGCAACTGTATCGCCGTCAAATGCAACAGATAAAACTGTAAAGTGGGAAACGAATAAAAGCCATATAGCATCCGTAGACAAAACAGGTCTTATAAAAGCCAACAGCTGCGGCACAGCAATAATAACTGCAAAAACAAGCAATGGAAAGACAGCAATCTGCAATGTAACAGTATATGAACCTCTGAAAAACAATTCAGAGATAAGTGCGTCAGAAGTAACAGTCAATTCTCCCGTTACACTGACAGGCAAAGCGGCAGGAGGTACAGCACCATACAGATTTGCTTACTATTACAGGAAATCGACAGATAGTACCTGGACGAAGATAGCCGGATACAGCACAGTATCATCACAGACGTTCAGACCTACATCAGCCGGAACATATACCGCAAGGGTGAATGTAAAGGACAGTACAGGAAAAATGATTCAGAAGGACTTTACCGTAACAGTGAAAATCGATCTGAAAAACAATTCAGAGATAAGTGCGTCAGAAGTAACAGTCAATTCTCCCGTTACACTGACAGGCAAGGCATCAGGAGGCAAAGCGTCTTACAAGTTTTCATACTATTACAAGAAGGCAAATGCAAACACATGGACAAAGGCATATGTTACACAAAGCGGATCTGCATATACAACAAAAACATCTGTTTCTTTTAATCCAGCTTCTGCCGGAGTTTATGATGTAAGGATAAATGTCAAGGATGACAATGGTACGGTAGTTCAGAAGAATTTCAGCTTAACAGTAAATAGTTCAGCTTTAGAATTACCTGCTGCGCCGATTGTTTAGCGGTTAGTGGAGTGAGGAGTTGTTCCAGACAGGAATACCGCTCTTATTCCGTCACCGGCTTTCATCCTGTCTCACGCTTATTCAAAGTAGTACTGGTTTTTAAAGAAAGTAGTGCAAGACTGGTGTGAGTCCAGCGTCACGCTGGTTGACAAAACCTGTACAGATGATTATAATATATGTGCGATGTTCAATGATCGTCAGAAGCTGAAAACTGAAAACTTACAACTGATAACTGAAAAGATGAAGATAACTTGTATAATATGTGAATATAATCCGTTTCATAACGGTCATTTGTATATGATAGAGAGGCTGCGTGAAAGCGGAACTACTCATATAGCCGCTGTTATGAGCGGAAACTTTACTCAGAGGGGCGAAGCTGCATTATATGATAAATATACCCGTGCGAGGGCGGCTATTGCCTGCGGAGCAGATCTTGTCGTAGGTATGCCCACTGATTTTTCATGCAGCGGCGCAGAAAGATTTGCTTTCGGCGGAGTGTATATTGCAGACGCTCTTGGCTGTGCGGATGCTCTTGCTTTCGGGAGCGAATCAGGAGATATTGATCTTATCAGGAAAGCAGCATCTGCTGTAACAGATGAGAGAGTTAATTCCTGTTTGTCGGAATATATGAAAACGGGTATGACATTTGCAGCGGCAAGAGAAAAGGCGGTGCGTCAGATATACGGCGGTACGGCTGCGGATGTACTCCGGACACCGAATGATATTCTGGGAGTGGAATATATCAAGGCGCTTATGAATATAAATAGCAGTATAGCGCCGCAGGCAGTAAAGCGGCGGGGTGCGTCTCATGACAGCAGAAAAATCAGCGGTAATATAGCTTCCGCAAGCCTGATACGGAATATGAAGGAGAACGGAGATAACAGGGCTTTTGATTATATTCCGGAGCAGGCGGCTGAAATATTCAGACAGGCTGAGGATCAGCCGCCCCCAGAAGGCAGAATGAAGCGGATAGAGAATATTATCCTTTACCGTCTGAAAACAATGACAGCTGAGGAAATGTCAATGCTGCCGGATGTGGGGGAGGGGCTGGAAAACCGTTTGTATTGCGCTGCCCGTTCCTGTAAAACCGTTCAGGAGATTATTTATTATACCAAAAGTAAAAGATACACATATTCACGTATAGCAAGGATAATTTGTTCAGCTTTTCTGAATATAAAGAAAACTGAAATGTCGGAGCATCCCCGGTATATACAGGTTCTCAGTATGAATGACAGGGGACGTGAGATACTCAGGTCAGCTAAACATACAGCATCGCTTCCTGTAGTAACGAGATATGCAGATGTCCGCAGGATACCGGATATACAGGGATCGTATGACAGGGAAATGCTGTATGATGAAATATATGAAATGACAGCCATTTAAAGGTCTGATCGTGAATTGGAGATTTTGTAATGAATGTTAGGGAAATTTTGTCGGAACAATTCGGAAACTGTATACAGCTCAGTAAAGGCGGTATCGAG
>CACXDE010000357.1 GCA_902766305.1 uncultured Ruminococcus sp.
GCAGTATAAACCACAAGGTCTGCACCATTGACATTTTCAGGCAGATGTCCCATCATAACAGGGATACCATAGGAACGGATACGGGCAAGAGTATCGGATTCTGCAACATCAGAACCGGTAATTTCATATCCTTCGCTGTGGAGAATTTCCGCCAGCGGACACATACCCGAACCGCCGATTCCAACAAAATGAATACGCTTGATATTATCAAGTAAATGTGCATAGCTTTCTACCATAAAGCAACACTTCCAGTCTTATATTATATTGAATAACAAGTCATACACATGCCAGTATATTATATTACGAAACTGCGAAAAAATAAAGGGATATCCTTAATTTTATTGATTTTGTCAAATATTATGCCAAAAGAGTTCTGAAATTGTCTTTCTGTAACATTATATATGATTCTTTACATAATTTCAAGAACCAAAGAAAAAACACTCCATTGAAATGAACCAATGAAGTGTCGTTTTGACAAAAAATAAACCCCGTCACCATAGACGAGGTATCTTTGGAGCGGATGACGAGGCTCGAACTCGCTACCTCAACCTTGGCAAGGTTGCGCTCTACCAGATGAGCTACATCCGCATCAATCGCCGACAGCTTTATCATTGTAGCGCATTATGAAAGTTTTGTCAAGCGTTTTTTGAATTTTTTTTCAGAAACGGCATGATTTTATAAGATAACCAATTCTTATCAAAAATGGCAATTGTTTTTATGAAAAAGTGTGATAAAAAAGAGAAAATTATTTACTAAAATTCCATTTAAGGAAGTTTTTTCGTTATAATTATCCTATATTGAGAGCGCTTCGACAAAAAACTGTAATTTTTTTTGATAAATATAAAGAATTATACGAAAAAATCTTGTTTTTTTTTGAAAAATAGAATATAATAGACACATACTCTGGGGTGTAGCGATTATTCCGTACGGATATGGTGTGTGCTCCGGAAAAATATACAAAGATATGGAGGAATATAAATGGCTGATAAATCCCTTCCGTCATTTAAAGGCACTCAGGAACAAGAGCAGAAGCTGCTTGAAGTCATTGCAAAGAACAAAGATTTACCGGGTGCTTTGCTGCCTGTACTGCATGAGGCACAGGAGATCTATGGCTATCTGCCGATCGAAGTACAGCAGATGGTAGCCGATGGTCTGAACCTGTCACTTAGCGAGGTTTACGGCGTAGCAACATTCTATTCTCGTTTCAGTCTGACACCCAAAGGAAAGCACCAGATCAGTGTCTGTCTGGGTACTGCATGCTATGTTAAGGGCTCAGATAAGGTTCTGGAGGAAGTAGAGAAAATGCTTGGCATCAAGAGCGGTGAGTGTACTCCCGATGGTCTTTTCTCAATCGACTCCTGCCGCTGCGTAGGTGCCTGCGGCCTTGCTCCGGTTATGATGATCGACGAGGAAGTTTATGGTAAGCTGACCCCTGCTGAGGTTCATAAGATACTGGAAAATTATATGGCAAAAGAAGGGGGAACTGTATTATGACGCTGGAAGAACTCAATAAGATCAAAAAAGAACACGAAGAGCTTGTAATGGTTCGTAAGGTCATCAAAGAAGAGAGCGAGAAGATGGCAGCTCATACCGGTTACCGCAAGCAGGTGCTTGTATGCGGGGGTACAGGCTGTACTTCATCAGGCAGCAAGAAAGTACTTAAAGCGCTTGATGAATCTCTGAAAAAATACGGTCTTGAGGACGAAATACTTGTTGTACGCACAGGCTGTTTCGGTCTTTGCTCACTCGGACCGATCATGATTGTTTATCCTGAAGGCTATTTCTATGCACAGATAGACTCTGAGGGCGTTAAGCGTGTCGTTAAGGAACACCTCAAAGAGGGCGTTGTCTGTAAAGATCTCCTGTATCAGGAAACAGTCATCGATGATAACACAATTATCTCGCTGTCAGAAACAAACTTCTACAAGAAGCAGCTCAGAATCGCTCTGAGAAACTGCGGTGTTATTGACCCTGAGAACATTCAGGAATATATTGCAGTAGACGGCTATCAGGCATTGCATAAGGCACTGACCACAATGACTCCTGATGAAGTCATTCAGGAAGTACTTGATTCCGGTCTGCGCGGACGCGGCGGCGGCGGATTCCCGACGGGCAGAAAGTGGATGTTTGCCAAGGCTTCTAAGGGCGATA
>CACXDE010000358.1 GCA_902766305.1 uncultured Ruminococcus sp.
GGCTTTTGTCATCGGTTGTTTCTTGATATTGACGGCGAGGTTTGCTGTTCAAATGCGGCTTGCAAAGAAGCTCAACAGGCGCAGAAAGAAACGATCTACCATGAAAGCACAAAAGAGTACGCCGACATAAAACGCTCTTATGATGCTTATGTGCGGCGGTACAAAAGCTATCTCGTTACGGCTCGTATCGATACGCTTTATCCCGATAAGTTTGACGAATTTATGCAGGCAAAAGAGGAACGACAAGCCGAGATGAACAGACTGAAATTGCTTTATGAAAAGCTTGTGCAGAATAATCCGGATGACGCAGAGGCTCACTGGGGTCTCATACTCTGCAAATACGGAATAGAGTATGTGGAAGACCCGGCAACCTTCAAGCGTATACCCACCTGTCACCGTACATCGTTTGATTCTATAATTTCAGACGAGGATTATAAAGAGGCTGTCCGCTGCGCTGATGCAACACAGCGTGAAATATATCAGTGTGAAGCGAAGGAAATTGACCGCATACAAAAGGAAATACTTGCCATTTCTGCAAAGGAAGAACCGTATGACGTTTTCATCTGCTACAAGGAAAGCGAGAACGGCGTACGCACACCTGACAGCGTTATCGCAAACGATATTTATTACCAGCTCAAAACAGAGGGCTTCAAGGTTTTCTATGCTGCAATATCCCTTGAAAGTAAGCTTGGTTCTGCGTATGAACCGTGCATTTTTGCGGCTCTGAACAGTGCAAAGGTAATGCTCGCCATCGGCACAAAGCCCGAGTATTTTAATGCCGTATGGGTAAAAAACGAATGGTCAAGATTTCTCAAGATGATGAAGAAGGACCGCTCAAAGCTCCTTATCCCGTGCTATAAGGATATGGACGCTTACGAGCTGCCGGAGGAGTTTGCGCATTTGCAGGCGCAGGATATGGGCAAGATCGGCTTTATAAATGATATTGTGCGCGGTATCAGAAAGGTGATTGTAAAGGATGAGCCGAAGCCTGTACAAACCGTGCAGACTGTGGTAAAGCAGGTTTCAGCGGGGAATACAAATGTTGAATCGCTGCTTAAAAGAGTTTTCATATTCCTTGAAGACGGCGACTGGCAGAGTGCGGATGAATACTGCGAAAAGGCACTTGACCTTGACCCGGAAAACGGCAGGGCATATTTAGGAAAGCTTATGTCGGAAAAGTGTGTAAGAGAACAGGATGATCTTAAAAATCTGAACGAACCCTTTGACAGCAATCTAAATTACAAGAAGATAATCAGATACGGTGATGACCAGCTTATAAATGCAATAAAAGGGTATATTGCGGTTATCAATGAAAGAAAGCTCCTTGAACAAAAAGAGGATATTTATAAGAAAGCATTGACCATATACAATTACCCGGGATCCAAAAAGAAAGATATAACAAAGGCAAAGGAACTGTTTGAAAGTATTTCCGGCTGCAAGGATGCGGATGAATATGTCCGGAAATATGAGGACAGATTACAGGAAGCGCAGTATCAGAGAGCTGTCAGAATATCCAGGGATGGTTATGTATCATCCAAAGCATATGATAAAGAGGATCTCTTTGAACCGGCACCCGCCCCCCAAAAAACAGCGGACGGCAGGGTAGTAATCGGCACATTCCGGTCAATCAGTCAGACCACGTGTTTCATAGTTGCGGCGGAGATCTTTGAGTCAATGCCGGAATATAAGGATTCGGCTGAACGGGCAAAAAATCTGCGTCAGCGTATAGAGGAAGCCAAAAAATCATCGATCCACAGCGATGCAAATGTAAGGCTTGACGATGCAAAGGAGAACTACAAAAAAGCCATCAACGAGAAAAACACCGAAAGCATTACCATGGCTGTCAAAGAATTATCCAAAGCAAAGGAACAATATGAAAAGATCAGGGTTTTCAAGGATTCTGAGGAACGGATAAAGGAATGTGACCGGCTTTCGGAGGAATACGAACAAGCTATAATAAATATCAATGCCGAAAAGCAGGCGGCAATAATTGCGGCAGAAAAGGCAAAGAAAAGAAAGAAAATACTGACTGCAATTGCCATTGTCGCAGTACTTGCAGCTGCCGGAATAATATTTACAGTCGCATACATAATACCGGAAACAAAATACAATAATGCGGTTGAATTAATGAACAGCGGAAGTTATGCAGAAGCAACGACAGCTTTTGAGGAATTGGGGAATTACAAGGATTCTGAAACACAAATAAAAGAGATTACCTACAATAAAGCATTAGAATTATTAAACAGCGGCAAATATGAAGAAGCTAAAATAGCCTTTGAAGAAACAGTCGGATTGAAGTCTGACGGAACTGTGGTTGCTGCAGGGGATAATACTTATGGTCAGTGTAATGTATCCGATTGGAAGCTGAAAACGGAATGAGAAAATCCCCTCTTACTGAGTGCTGTCATTAACTTAAGACTGCTTTTCTAAGTCTCTTCCTGTCATCCTGAGCGTAAGCGAAGGATCTTTTCCACAAAAGCAGCATAATCAACAAGATTCTTCACTTCGTTCAGAATGACAAGATATACAAGTTATAGATTTTACGTAAAACTAAATCAGAATTCAAGATCGGAATGAGTACCAGTACGCATAAGAACCAATAACAGCTCATCATTCTGAATCTCATATACCAAAAGCCAGTCGGGTTCAATATGACATTCACGGCAGCCAATATAATTACCCGTAAGAGCGTGGTCACGATTCTTCGCCGGCAATGAAATTCCGTTTGCGATATTTTCAACAATATCCCATAGCTTATTTTCATCATAACCGCGCTTCTTCATAAGCTTCAGGTCTTTTTTGAATTTATTGTGTACTTTAATCTTCAGCATCTAAAGCCTCCCTGAGCTGTGCAACACTGTCATAAGCTCTGCTGAGACCTATACCATTATGCGCTTCAAAAATCGTCTGTTCGGTTTCCGCATTGAACCGGGGCTGCCGGATGGTGAACGGAATCCCGCCGAATGCGATAGCCTGCCTGAGAAAAATATTCATCGCCGTACTCATGTCCATCCCGAGAGAAGAAAAAAGCTCCTGCGCTTTTATTTTTACATCATCGTCAACTCTGATATTTATGCTTGCCATTATATCAGCTCCTTTCTACACAATTATACTACATTATATATTCAATGTCAATACAACTTGAATTTCAGGCACGAAATTCAAGTTTCTTAAAAAGAAATTTGAAAGTTATATAACACTGAGTTCCAAACTTTAATCCTGATTTTTTCACGCTGTCATTCTGAGCGTAAGCGAAGGATCTTTACCACAAAAGCAGCATAACCCAAAAGATTCTTCGTCGCTATCGCTCCTCAGAATGACAAATTGGCAGCATTATTATTTGAAAATTGATTTCCGTGAATGACAGGTGATTTTATGCCCCAAAAAGAAAAATCAAAACCGAAGATAACAAAAATATGAAAGAGGTAGTTTACTATGAGTAAATTTGTAATAGAGTGTCCGAACTGCGGTAAGTATGCCGAGGCAAGCTCCGGTCTGTTTGGGACAGGGCTGTTCGGCACTAAAAGTATAACGTGCAGCTGCCGCTATACCTTTGACGTTAAGACAAATAAGCTGACAAGCAGAAAATGCGCCCACTGCGGAAATGATGTCGTATTCGACCAGTCTAAGGGTGATACAGCACGATGCCCCGTCTGCCATGAAAAAATCAATCAGATGTCAGACCAGACTAAGGTTGAAGAATTTTCCTGCGCTCAGTGCGGCATGAAGCTTCTTGCCGCAAAAAACGCCGGTACATATACCTGCCCTGTCTGCGGCTGTGTGAACGATGTGCAAAGGCAGCTTGCACAAGAACGCATAAAAAAAGACGGACTTGCAAGCATAATTAAATACGAGGGCGACAACAATACCCTTATCTGGAAGCACCCTATCGAGGACTTTAACTTCGGCTCTCAGCTTATTGTTCATGAAAGTCAGGAGGCTGTGTTCTTCCGTGACGGTCAGGCGCTTGATACCTTCGGACCGGGGTGCTATACCCTCGAAACCCAACAGCTCCCGATACTTGAAAAATTCTATAAGCTGCCTACTGATACGGAAAGAACATTTCATTCAGAGGTATATTTCATTAATAAGACAGTTCAGATGGCGATAAAATGGGGTACGCCCGATAAGGTTCGCTTTATTGATCCGCTGACAAGTACGCCGCTTGAACTCGGTGCATCCGGCGAGATGAATATTACTGTAGACAACGGGCGCAAGCTGCTGATAAAGCTTGTCGGCACTACGGGCGGAATAGCATGGGGAGACGGCGCAGGCTTTACAAAGTCTTTGCAGTCCTCTTTCCGTCCGCTTATTGCAAATGCCGTCAAGACAAATCTTCCAGCTGTCATAAAGCAGAATGAAATAGATATTTTAGAGATAGATGAAAAACTGGACATCATCTCTCAGTCCCTTTGCGGAAAGATAAAGGCTGGCTTTGAGGAATACGGTCTTACTATTGCGCAGTTCTATGTGACAAATGTTCTTCTTCCAGAGGACGCCCCCAACTTCAAGCGTATCCGTGAGCTGCATACAGTTATCCTGCAAAGTAAGGTTTTGCAGGCTCAGGCTGCGGTCAAGACGGTAGAAGCTCAGACAACGGCGCAGTACCGCACCGCCGAGGAACGCAGCAAAGCGGAGATAGAAGCAGCTCACAGAGAAACAGTTCTACAGCAGCAGACAACTGAAACTGAGATCGCCCGCCTTAAGGCTGAACGCAGAGTGATAGAAGCGCAGGCGGAGGCACAGGCAATGCGTTTGCAGGGACTTTCAGAAGCAGAGGTCATGAAAGCCAAGGGCTACAGTGAAAAGGATGTTATACAGGCGGATGTACAGAAAGCATATGCCGAGGGTATCGGAAATATGGGCGGCGGCTCTGGCAGCGGCAGCAGCGTTGTCGGCGATATAATGGGGGTTGGTATCGGTGTGGCAGCAGCACAGACAGTTGCTCCCCAGCTTGGCAATATGTTTGCCGGAATTAACACTAACCAGAACAGCGAACCTAAAACTGACGCTAAGACAGGCTGGGATTGCCCCGTCTGCGGATGTGAGAATATCATAAGCAGATTCTGTCCTGACTGCGGCGGCAAAAAGCCTGAACCGAAACAGGCAGATACATGGGATTGCAGCTGCGGAAACAAGGGTATTACAGGGTTGTTCTGCGGCGACTGCGGTGCGAAAAAGCCTGAGCCGAAAACAGCCGGCACATGGGACTGTAAATGCGGCAATAAAGGCATTACAGGCAATTTCTGCAATATGTGCGGCAGCAAGCGTCCAGAAGAAGCCAAAACCTGGAGCTGCAAGTGCGGCAACAAAAATATAACAGGAAACTTCTGCAATATATGCGGCGCAAAAAAGCCGGAAGAAAAAACGACATGGGATTGTGAGTGCGGAAATAAGGGTATAACCGGAATGTTTTGCAGCAGCTGCGGAAAGAAAAGGAGTTACTGTACAAGTCTATAGTCTTTGCACAAATTCATTGTAATAATTATATCAGTATTGACTATAACTGTAGACTTGTGTTTATGGTGGTGCCACAATACAGGGCATGGGGGTTTAATTGGCAACGATAAAAATCATCTTTGGTGAAACAAAAATGGAATAGCACCGCCCGGCGCAGAGCCTGCGCACCCAAATCAGTCTTGCACTACTTCATTGTAAA